>JAKJCY010000117.1 GCA_022706235.1 Candidatus Hydrogenedentota bacterium
ACTTTTGCTGCAACAGGACCCGGAACTTAATCGAAGTGATCAGTCCGTATCTACCATGAATCATTATGGAGAAGGCATCGTTGCCGCCATTCACGGCCCCATATTCCGCAACTATTACCAGTGCCAATACCCCGCTATGCGCCGCTTCATCGGAGATACGGTCGCAGCGCTGAACCCAGTCGGCCTGATTCAGGTCCATGGGCCCTGGTTCATTGAAATGGCGGCGCGAAACAAGGAAGGCAACCTGCATCTTCAATTTGTTAATCGAAGCGTCTCCGGGTATTTGTCGCCCCGGCGTCACATGGTGGAACATGTGCCCGATTCCGGTCCTTTTACAGTCGCCATCCCTCTGCCGAAGCCTCCCGTCCGCTGCTTCATGGCACCGGATTCCTCCGGGCTGGAATGGACCTGGAACGATGGAGTGCTGACTGCCTTCATTGGCGGAATACATATTTATAACATATTGATTATTGAAATATAGGCACAATGGCGCATCATAGGAGGGAAGGCTTTGCGTCATTTCTCCCCCCGTGCAACATTCCTTTTAGTGTGGCAAAACAACGTGTTATTGTTTCAGGCAATTTCTGTGATACCATTGACATAAATGGCATCAGTTGATAGGACAGTGCTTTCCGTAAGGGTCTGATTAGCGGGGAAGTATATTTGGTGCTTTTTTAAGGAAGTTTTTGGGAAGTTCGTGCCGTTTCCCTTTACGTCATTGATTTTGCTCTTGTTGTAACGGAATAATACCTGTTCCTCGTCATACTGCATTAAAAGACTTCTTTTGATTTTCGCTTGTACTTATGCTAAATTAGTAAGTTCGGGTTGATATGCAGTTCGATTCTCAAAGGAGACAGTTTCTACCATGGCGCTAAGTAAAAAGCAACTAAAGACACTAGAGACATTGGAACACCGCGTGGAGCTTTGCCGGGAGTTCATGAATGACTGGTTGTTATTTAACCAGATATTGACGACCTATCCCAATCCGGGAGTCAATAAGGCCCAGTTGGAAAACCAGTTTCTTAAAATAAAAAGCAAACTTGCACGACAACACCGGGTTTTGCAGCAGACACTTCTCGATGATTACGGTCTTGATGGAAACACCATGAACATCGTTTCGGGTGCCACGAGCCTTGAGGCAACCTATTCACAATCGGAAGTCGCACTCAAGAAATTGCAGACCGAATGGCACCGCGCATTTATTTCGATTAACGAAACACTGGGCATCCTGGAAGACAAGAAACTTCGCGCGGAAAAAGGCGACAAAGTATTTGTAGCTTCAGGCGATCTGGCCGGAGGCGGTGCTGCGGTCGGCGGTGGCATGGATCCAGCAACGTTGAAAACTCTCTTGATCATCGGCGCTGTCATCGCCGTGTTGGCCGTGGTATTTATTCTGGATATTGGCGGCCTTGGCTCCATGTATAAAGGGATGCTCGGCATGCAATAGGAAACCGCGCAGTAAAACGCGGATTGGTAGTCGTAAATACTGTGGATAGGATGAGTAAGCGTGACCAGAAAAGACTTGGTGATACGGCTTGCGGATCGAATGCAGATGGAGCCGGATGAGGTCAGGGCCTGTTTCGACGCCTTTCTGGATGTTATAGTGGATGTTTTGGGCAAAGGAGAACGCATCGAAATTCGCGGTTTCGGTATTTTTCAAATACAAGAACGCACCTCTCGCAAAACCCGGAATCCCAGAAGTGGAGAAGAAGTCGTGGTTGGGCCCAAACGTACGGTTCGCTTCAAGATGGGCAAAGAATTGCGCGAGCGCGTAAGGGAAGCCGGGGCAGGAACCGGTGTCTAGCGGGCATCTCGCGACGGCCCGCAACGACTGATAATGCTGGGGATCTTGGCTTCATATCATTGCCAAAACGTTTTTTTTTCTCCCGCAGGCAGCGTCCGTCCACAACAGTGCCTATTTTCCCGTGATATGAATGGGATGACATATTTTTGCAGGCAAACAATGTCAGACAGGAGTTTCGCCGGTGGTTCATGACGAAAAAAGGATGAGTTTCACGGAACACCTTGGGGAACTCCGTACCCGGATTATACGATCCTGTATTGCCCTGACCGTTGCCGTTATCGCCTGTTATGCGTTTTCAAACCAGATTTTTGAACTGCTTGCCTGGCCGCTGAAACCGCTGAGCAGTCACGGTGTAATACAGATGGAACAGGAGGGTGATGGGGGGGAGACGGAAAAACCCGCTGACGAAACAAAATCCCGCGACCTGGAATGGACGGTTCTGAATCCGCTTGAATTTATCTTGGTAAAGATACGTATCGCCGGGTATGGTGGCCTTGTCATCGCCTTTCCATTTATCGTGTGGCAGATTTGCGCCTTTATCTTTCCGGGCTTATATTCGAATGAACGGCGCGTTGTACAGATATTGATGGCCGGATGCAGTTCCCTGGGCATATTGGGCGTGGGTGTGGCCTACTTTGGTGTATTCCCGCTCGTGCTTCCATACCTGCTTGAGTGGATCCCCGCATGGGTACAGGTGCAATTGCGTTTGAATGAGACCTTGTCCATTATAATTAAAGGGTTATTCGGCTTTGCCATTGCCTTCCAGTTTCCCATGGCTGTTCTCATCCTGGTTTACATGGGACTGCTGACGCCACAGACCTTGAAAAAATACCGTAAGATGTCCATCATAGGCATGTCTGTGGTAGCGGCGGTATTGACGCCGCCGGACCCCTTTTCAATGCTTGTCATGTTGCTGCCGCTGGTAATACTGTATGAATTCAGTATCTGGCTCTCCTATCTTGTGATACGCCGCAAAAGTAAAGAAGCGGCGGAATAAAGGGAATACAAGTAAGATGCTTGGAATTGGCATGGGCGAAATGATACTTATCGCGGCCATCGCGTTAATTGTAATCGGCCCGGAAAAGTTTCCCGATTTTGCAAAGATTGCCTTGCGCACCATGCGCGATTTAAGGGGATATGTGGATGACATCCAGAATGAAGTCTCCAAAGAACTGAAACCGCTCAAAAAAGAAATTGATACCCTTAGCCGCGACTCCCAGAAATATATCGATACCCTCTCCAAGGATACGAACAAAGCCTTCAGCAGCGCAGGCACCACCTCTTCGACAACACAAAAGTCTCAGGCGGATCCCACCGACCGTCAGGATGATTCTTTTGACTACGGGAGCGGTAGCGGTGGCGCAACGAATGCCGATGGTGCAAGTGGCGAATACCGTCCGACGGGAGAAACACCGGCATCGCCACCCCAGAAGAACCCCGACCCAACCGAAGAAATGGAAAAACCGGGGACGGAAGGCGGGGAGAAGCCGAATCAGGATGCTTTCGACGTGTCCGGAGCATCCGTTGAGCGTCTCGACTGATGGGCAACAGCATTCAAGGCACCTGAACAGGAGCGCAAAACAATGGATGACCTGCATCGACTGCGCGAGTGGACGGGCTACATCAACACCATTATCAATGGGTATAAAAAGTCACGGATTCTGTTTACCGCATTGAATGCAGATGTGTTTGAATTCCTCGAAGCTGAAATCAGTGCCGCTGACCTTGCCGCGGCGGCGGGATGGAGCGAGCGTGGGGCGGGGATGCTGTTGGACGGCCTTCTGGCCATGAACCTGGCGGAAAAGCATGAAGGCCGATACCGAAACACCCCGATGGCAAGGGAATGCCTGTCGATACGCGGATCCGCGTACCAGGGAAATATTTTGCGCCACAATATGAGCGGTTGGGACGCATGGGAAACCCTTGAAGAGCGGGTACGTACAGGAACATGCGCCCCCCGTGCAGAAAGCCGGACCGGGGAGGCATTGCGCAACTTCATTCTCGGCATGAGCAATATCGCACAATTAAGCGCACGGGAAGTATTGGAGACAATGGACCTCTCCGGCTATACCCATCTTCTCGACCTGGGCGGCGGACCGGGTACATATGCCATAACTTTTCTACAAGCCCATCCCCATATGGAAGCAACGCTCTTTGACCAACCGGAAGTGGTGGATATCGCCAGGGAACAGGTCGTCAATGCGGGGCTGGACCGCCGTTTTAACTATATTGCAGGGGACTGTCTTTCCGACAGCATCGGGAACGGATATGACCTGGTCTTCATCTCAAACCTGATACATAGTTTCAGTGATGAAGAAAACGGCACACTGGTTAAAAAAGCCTATGACGCCCTCGTTCCGGGAGGGACCCTTATCATCAAGGATTTCATCGTGGAGAATGACAGGTCCGGCCCGCCGTACAGCCTTATTTTTGCACTGCAAATGCTGGTGCATACACCGGGCGGTAATACGTACACCTATCAAGATATCCAAGGGTGGACGGATGCTGCCGGTTTCGGTCCGGGAAAGGCGGCATCCCTTACACCGCAAACACGCCTCTGGATTGCCGATAAACCGGCAGCAGCGCACATAGTGTAAGTCATGGGTAACGCATCTCCTGTTCAATTATCCCCGGTTTCCAGCAACATATCCGGATGGGCACATAAATATACCACGCGCTTCATAAAACCGGTAATGTGTTCCCCGTCCAGTGCGCGATGGTCCAGAAAAAACGTAAGCGGCATAATCTGCCGTATGGCAATGATATCGCTGCCCGTGCCATCCTGAATCACTGTGGGCTTTTTCTGTACATCCGCGAGTACCATGGCTGTGATTTGCGGAGGGATAATTTCAAGAAACGCACCGTGAAAACGCAAGCCGGGCATAATACTGCCCGCATTGGAAACCAGTGTGGACGCGTTCAGCAAATCTTCAGCAACAAGCCGCTCTTCCGAAGATATCCGGTAATATTCATTACGTTCCTTTCTGGACGGCAACACCAGCCTGTCCCCACTGACAAAGTTGAACCAAAGACGTTTTAATACGGGAAGCAGATGGCCCCTGAACAAGCGCTCGCGTGTATCCTTAAGCGCGGCTTCCAAGAGGAGCAGGTCAACGTGGGTATTGCCGGCCCGTTTTTTCAGCCGTTCCATTTCGGTGCAGACCTCACGCAGGCTCAGCGCACCGACATTACGCAATACCGGCGTGATCATGCGTTTGTCCCACGCGAGGAGAGGTACGGCAATATCGATGCTGTCAAGATAACGCATCTTCCCGGTATTCGTATGCTTGTGATAGACCACCTGGGCGTTGATATCCGGGGAAGCCTTGATGCTTTCGGCTATTATCTTCAGCATGACCGTATTAAGCGTCACGCGAATGTCTTTGAAGTCAGACGTTTCACGAAGACGCAGTGTAAGGTTGATTACTTCTGTTACGTCCAAATCAAGAACGATTCCGGCGTGGGGAATTGTATCCCACGATTCCACGGTTTTGTGAGCAACAACACGGCGTTGAATGTCAAACGGTTTTTCTTTCACAGATGAATCCTTTTAAGAACTGAGCAGTTGATGGCAAATAGCAGCCTTATAAAACCGACATTTTCTCTTTGTCTTGCCTGTTTTCCGTATAGGGATAGACGGGGAACTTTCCTTTGCAGTAATGGCCGCGGACAAGATAGAACAGCATAAATTATGTGGATTGTTTTTTCAGGATTGAGGGATGAAGGAAATAGAACTCTTCATCGTTACTTCCCAGAATCCATAACAGGAGCCAAGTATTTCAGGCTATATCGAGCCTCCTGCCTGGACTATTTTGTTGTGGATTCTTTTTCATAGTCCTGAAATGCGTTTTCCACCGCGGCGGCGCCCGCCTTACCGCGATGAATATAAAGGCGATAGCAAAGGGTAAAAGAATCTCCCGGCTGCATGACATGCGATTTTGTATGAGGCCACGACTGTCCCAGAAATCCATAATGACGTAAAATCCATCCCGAATGCGGATATCCGGGATTCCGGGGGTTTTGGAAGATGGCCATTCCGGAAAAGGTTTCACTGTCGGACGCAACCGTATAGGAGACATCTGCCCAGGGTGATTCGAGTTCCAACACATCTTCCGTACATTCTCCCTGCCTTGACGTAAACAGGAAGGGAGCGCGCGAGGCATCGGGACGAAGGCAAAAACCGCCATATCCCTTATTGTCGGTACCACTGCCTCTCAGAGTGAACACTTCATTGCTTATATTTTGAAACGTAAGTTCAAAATCGATATTTCGGTGATCTTTCCCCGCAGGATGTACCAACATGCGTATCTGTTCCTTAACGACAGGATTTTCGGGGGCATCATCGTAGACCCACAGATTTTCCACGGCAAGTTCCGCACGGGTATCATCCGCTTCACGGACAAGCCACTTGGAATGCACTTCCCGAACGCCATCCAGCGCCCATACATCCAACTTGCGATCACCAAGGGTACTGTCAGGCCATGCCCAGAAAACGCCCCGGTGATGAAAATGGTCCAGGGGAAAGTCCTGGGTTAATATTTCACCATCGAGGCCGTAAAGGGGGTGAATGTAACAAGCACGCTTATACCGTTCCGGCACGAAGACCGGTTTTTTGCCTGGAACATAGCGGTATACAAAGACAGGGGCTTCTCCGTCCTTAACCGTAACCGTCGCCCCGTCATCGTGCAAACTAAACGCCCCCTGGAAAAGAGTGGTAATAAAAATACTTGTCAGTCCCAAATAAACCATAGCGCGTTCCTTATATTGTTTGTGCCTATCCAATAAAGCCGACGGAATCCAATCTAACGCGACTCCGGATAAGATGCTTCATACATTGAAAGCGAATCGTCCAACGGAGTGACGCTAGGCCTTTTTAAAAACATAACTTCTGAACGAAGACCTGCATCCACAGGCCCGACATCTTCAAAGACCGTCCGTGCGTTAACACAAACCAATCCCGAAGCTTGGACACATCCGAAGAAATTCCAGCAACCGTATCGTTAAGAAGCAGGGGCTATTCTGAAAAATGCGGCCCACGGCCGACACTGCTTTCAAGCGTGCGAATCCTGTCCTTCATCATGCGCTGCGCGATACAGGATACCTGACGTTGCAGCCACATGTCCGTCTGGCTGCCCTCGCGATAATCAGCGGGACCATATGCGTCAACACGACCTGAACTTAACAATTCGTCGACCTGGGCAAACAGATGGGCAGAACCGGAGGGATAGACAGCATAAGCAAGTCCGCCATGCTTTCGTATTACCGAAAAACTGGGAACATCACTGGGCCCATCCGCGATGTAAATCATGTTGCGGAAAGGCACGCGCCGTTCATCTTCCGGAATTGTGTCGTTAACGGACACCCCTTTAAGTTTATTGATGCCTTTGTTGATTTCGAATATAGCCCGCGTCTTGGTCGTGTGGTCCAGAAAACCGGCGATTTGCGTAATGGGCCCCGGTTTGGGTATGTCGGAGGGATTAAGGCCCGGCAGCGCGGGACTCTCAATAAATTCACTGGCCCATATCCCGCTGAGGTATTCCGCTATTGCGGAACCACGCACCAATTCCGCCAAGCCTGTACTTACCACATAGTGTTCCAAGTGCAAATCGCTTTCTTTAAACTCCTCTTTTTCAAGAATACCGCGTAACCGGAAGAATATTTCAGGGACGCCGTCATGAAAGCGGATATGAGCACCCAGTTCGCGAAGTTTGGCATTGGACAAATCGCCCATGAGACCGCACTGGACATAGGTCAGCAGATGCCCGAGATAACAGGTGTCTTGTTGAACCTTGATTCCCGCCCTGGCATAGAATGCCGGCAAAGAGCGCACTTCCTCCCAGAATTTACGGGCGTCCACGCCGTAATGGTCGAAAACAGGTTCCTGCATGTAATGGGGCGACAACGTCTGATCAAAATCCCATATGATGGCAATAACGTTTTGTAGAAACAATCCTTTGCTCATAAAAACTTCCTTGGATGCCATAAGTATAGCGGATTACAGACCGTCATCTATAATGGGAAGCGTCAAACCCTGTACAGGGCATCCCTTGGTCCCCTGGAATCATAATAAACAGCCCTTGATCGTCCTGTTCATTTCTGGCTATGGAATTTTGAAGGTCTCCGTTTCATCGGATGGTATACTATGTAAACGGATAAGACGTGTATCGATTATGATGAGCGTTTGATCTTCTGAGTCGCCCAAGAGCATGAAAGTGTCAAGATGAATATTACCCGCGAGGATAAAAACGTTGCCGGTCCTTCAGCCGTTGTCGTTTTGCGATGCGATAGCTATGCTCCAGACCTGGTTCAAAAATGTATAGAGCAGGGCGTGAATCTTCTTGGCGGCGCAGGGCGATTTGTACAGCCCGGTGACCGTATTCTCTTGAAACCGAACCTGCTGAACGGCAAAGTACCGGAAAAGGCTGTCACCACCCATCCCGCCGTCTTCAAAGCCGTGGCCGAGGTGTTCCGGTCCAAAGGCGCAGTACTTTCCTATGGAGACTCGCCCGGCTTCGGACGGCCCGCAGCAGTGGCGCAACGTTCGGGGCTTGCTGAAATCGCGGCCTTGCTCAATATTCCTTTGGCGGATTTTCATACGGGACGTACCGTTTCTTTTCCCGAAGGACATCTGTGCAAACAGTTTACCATTGCCCAAGGCGCCCTCGATGCGGACGGCATTATTTCCCTGCCCAAACTGAAGACACATGCCCTGACCCGAATTACCGGCGCGACAAAGAACCAGTTCGGCTGTGTTCCTGGAACGCTCAAAGGAGAATTTCACGGCAGATTCAACAAAATAGCCCGTTTTTCTGAGATGCTCGTGGACCTGACACGGTTTCTTATGCCAAGGCTCTACATAATGGACGGCATCTTGTCCATGGAAGGAAACGGACCCGGCAATGGCACGCCTCGCTGGACGAACCTGCTACTGCTCTCCACGGACCCGGTTGCTTTGGATGCGATCGTTTGTCAGATTATCGACCTGGACCCGAAATTGGTGCCTACCATTGCCACGGGCCAGGAGGCGGGACTGGGCAATTACCGGGAGACGACGCTTCTTGGAGACCCTATCGCGATGTGCGCATGTCCCGACTTTAAAGTCAACCGAAAACCGGCACTATCAACCGACTCCGTAAACCGATTCCTGGTGCCTGTTATGCGCCGTCACATGATTCCGCGGCCTTTTATTCGCGAAGACCTTTGTTCCCGTTGCGGTACCTGCGTCCAAATGTGCCCGGTCTCGCCCAAGGCCATAGACTTCCGCCCGACCGCCCCCGCTGGTCCTCCCCAGTATGACTACCAACAATGTATTCGTTGTTACTGCTGCCAGGAAATCTGTCCGGATAGCGCTATCGAAGTAGAAACACCCTGGTTGGGGAAATGGCTGCGCAACTACGGATTTTAGGACAGGCAGGCCCCTTACCGTTCTCCAGAAGTTCAGGGGATGGAGATGGTTTTCATCGCATACTTGCGTCGGGGACTCCGGTATAGCGTTATGTGAATGGCCGTTGCCTGCTCTTTTAATACTTCGGGAGAGATATGAAGGAAAACCTCTTCCGATGACAAGGGGCCAATCAATATCGGGCCGTAAAGATGTCCGGGCAGGTCTTTGTATGTCCATTGGGCATCAAGCGGGTCAACAGGCTTTACGCTTCCGTCATGCGCCTCCACTTCCACGGAGACTCCGAACTCCTTTAATGCACCCAAGACCGCAGCGGTAATCGTATGCGGCGCGTTCAAGCGGACCGTTTCCCCGAAACTGTTGCTAAAAACCAGCCGGAACATGCCATTTTCCAATGTCTCCACATCCATATGCAGCCTGCCCCAGGAATGGATATACAGGTACCCGGAAACCAGGATAAAAATACTCAATAAAATGGCGCCGGACAGCGCCGCCTTGTCTGAACGCTCCAGGCCGCCAAACCACTGAAATATTCGCCTTGGCTGCATGGAAACCTGTCCCACCAGGGGTTTCGATTCGGACGGCGCCGCCTCTGATTCGGCATCAACGGGTCGCTGAAAACGCTCCCAGGCCTGGGCATATTGATAGAGCGGAAGAGTGGGGCGAGGCCCCGCTTCCACGCCGTGTAAAAGGCGCAGCAACCTGTCGCAACGCTCCACCTCCTCCTTTGCCGCCGCAATTTTTTTGGCAAGTTCCAAAATGAGTTCATTTACCGAGGCGGGAGGCGACGTTTCCTTGCCGAGTCTGTCAGACGCCAACATGTGCTTGTAGGAAGCGATTGCTGCAGTATCGGCATGCGACCGGCGCAAGGCTTTGATTTCCGCTTCCAGAAAACCCGCAGCTTCTCCTGCCAGTTCTTGTTGTCGATTCAAAAAGACAGCCGACGACAAAATGTAGCCCGGGGGCAGGTCATCTTTGCCCAGGCGTGTTGCGTTCCGGAGGACTCCTTCCGTTTTTTGCAACCAGGCGGACACCAGCGCTGTGCGTTGTTCGAGGGTTATATCAGTCACGCTTTGCCTTACAGCGCAACGCCGCGGCCACAAAATCGCGGAACAGCGGTTGCGGATTCAGCGGTTTGCTTTTAAACTCGGGATGAAATTGGACGGCACAAAACCACGGATGTTGTTTTATTTCAATAATTTCCACCAAGGTATGGATGTCAACGGCATGGGTACCGCTGACGCTGAGTCCGACATCGGTCAAGGCGTCCAGGTAGACATTATTGAATTCATACCGATGCCTGTGCCGTTCATAAATAACATCCGCGCCATAGGCGGCATGAGCCAAGGTGCCCGGTTTGAGGTCGCATCGGTACTGTCCCAGTCGCATAGTACCACCCAAATTCTGGACGCCCCTTTGTTCAGACAGCAGCGATATGACCGGATGCGGAGTATGGGGGGAGAACTCCGTGGAAGCGGCGCCCGCCAACCCCGCTTTGTTCCGGGCCATCTCAATCACGGCAATCTGCATGCCAAGGCAGATGCCGAAATAGGGCTTATTATGCTCGCGGGCATACTGTGCCGCTTTGATTTTGCCCTCAATACCGCGACTGCCGAAACCGGGCCCCACGAGAATTCCATCATATGATTCAAGGGCTTTTGCGGCGTCTTCCTGTTCAAGATGTTCCGAATCCACCCATGTCAGTTCGACACGACAATCGTTTTGGATACCGGCATGTACAAAGGCTTCGTTGATGCTTTTGTACGCGTCGTCATGTCCTACATATTTGCCGACCGCAGCGATACGCACGCGGGCGGGCGCAGCGCGGAGACGTTCCACCATGGCAGTCCATTCTGCCAAGTCGCTTTCAGGCGCTTCAAGTCCCAGAATACGCAGTACAATACCGTCGAGATTCTGCCGTTTGAAATTCAGGGGAATAGCGTACAACGGAGAGATATCTTCTCCATTGATGATGGCATCGTTTGTAACGTTACAGAACAGCGCGATTTTTTGCCGCTGCTCTTTTTCCAGCCGCCTCGTACCGGTGCGGCAGATAATCACATCGGGTTGCAGGCCGATGTCGCGCAGGGCGCGCACGCTATGCTGGGTCGGCTTTGTCTTCAGTTCTCCGGAGGCTTCGATGTAGGGTACCAGGGTTACGTGGACGAAACAGCAATTCTCGGGACCGACATCCAGGCGGAATTGGCGCAAGGCCTCAAGGAAAGGCTGGCTTTCAATATCACCGACAGTACCACCGACTTCCACAATGGCCACATCGGCGGGGTCCTCTCCGGATGTCAAGGCATGAATGCGGGACTTGATCTCATCCGTGATATGGGGGATAACCTGTACGGTCTTGCCCAGGTACTCCCCGCGTCGCTCTTTCTGAATTACCGCATTGTAAACAGAACCGGTGGTGGCGTTGCTTTTTTTGGATAATTTGGCCGAGGTAAAACGCTCATAATGCCCCAGGTCCAGATCAGTTTCGGCGCCATCATCCGTGACAAAGACCTCGCCATGCTCAAACGGGTTCATGGTGCCCGGATCCACGTTAATGTACGGGTCCATCTTCATCATGGCGATGCGCAGCCCGCGGGATTCGAGAAGAAGTCCCAAACCGGCCGAAGCAATTCCCTTGCCCACGGAGGACACCACACCGCCCGTTGTAAACACGTACTTGGTCATTTTTCTTGCACCTCCCGTTGTTTTCTGTGAAATTATCTGTTCGAAACCATACAGGAACGCGACGGATCCTTGCCGCACCTTCCTTCTAAATCCCTGCCGGAAATATATACGAACTACGGGACAGCAAAAATGCAGGCAGGAGAAAATCCAATTGGAAGAACATCGGGAAGGACCCGTCTCATCAACGGGATTACATGGTAGCACAGCGTTAAGATTAAAATCCAAAAAAAGAAATGGGCCCTAAATTCGCAAATAGGGAATGGGGAGATCGATAGAGGTAGGGGAGGCTTGGCAACAGCCTTCCCTACCTCTATCGTTCCTTGTACTTATTGGCTTTACGCCAACAACCCGGTTTCTTAGGTGCGGATTTGGGTGGGCATGGAGCGCTGCGGTTCAGAAACGGTCCAGAGGCCAGACATAGGGGGTGCGCTTCGGAAACAGTATCTCCAACAGGGATTTCGCGGGAGCACGGATAACCCGACGTTTGGAGGACACAATTTCCTCAAGATACCGGTAACCGGTCAGTAACTGCACAAACTCCGAACTGGAAATGCTGAGTTTGTTTTCTCCGGGGCAAGGCAGGATGTCGATCATGCCATGATGTGAACGGATTCGATAGGGGATGTTATCTATTACCAACGTCACAACTGCGGCCATATCTTTCATCGATGATGCCGACAGGAGGCATTCCCATTCCGCCGTCATGCATTCCAAAATTTCTTCGATGTTGACTGCTGCAAGCATTCCATTGCTATTGCGATAAATATGCATCTCATGGTCAGTACGATATTGCCGCAAAAAGGAGGTAAACGGGTAGGAAGGCGGAATACTGAACCGCATGCGCGAAGCATACTCGTTTCTCGCCCGTATAAGGCAGGCATGCAGTATCGCCGGATAGAAGGCCTTGTCCACTGCGTTTAATTCTTCAATCAAGTATTCTTCGCCGGCGATGCGGCCCAGAAAGGAAGCAACAACCTTGCCGTTTGCGTCGGTAAGGGTCCTTGCCTCTTTCCATTGGTCCCATCGGTTATTGAAATGCGCCGCCGAACGGATGATTGAACAGGAAGTCTCCGCGTCCCCCCGGTTATGCATGCCCAAAACTGCGGGAATGTCACCGGGCTTCATGCGCCGTTCCTTTACGCAGTGCCCGGAAGCCCTGTCCGCTTCACCCAGGGTGATGACACTTGCATAATCGGGTAAGACGGAGGCAAACCCCCAACGATGATAAAAATCCGCGATGCCGAACAGCATGGATAGATGGTATCCCCGCATCTTCATATAGCGCATGGCGTCATCCATTAACAGGGCCGCATACCCCTTTTTCCGCCACGGACCGGCAGTCGTAACATAGCCGATGCCGCCCAGCCTCATGCGCGCCTCCCCGATACGAACCGTATGGGTGAATACACAGAGACAGGAGACCACCTGTCCATTTACAGTTGCGAATCGCGTATGTTCGCGAAGATACTCCGGATAGTTGGCAAGAAAGGCGTCCAGCCGCATGCGCTGCGAAAAATAATCCGTGTAGTGCACTTTGGTTATTAATTCGTTTACCGCTTCCTGTTCTTCAGCGGTTTCAACGCCTTTAATCAAAACTTCGGATAGGTTTAAACATGTTCTTTTCTTCATTGTGTGCATCATACGACACTTAAGGACAGCTTTC
>JAKJCY010000118.1 GCA_022706235.1 Candidatus Hydrogenedentota bacterium
GTCCTTGCTAAAGTCAATGCCTTTCTTCGTGCATTGACGGGCGACATACTCATGACCATTGAGTATTATTTGAGAAAAAAAAGGAGGATGCGGACAGAAACGAATGATAACATGCCCCCATTGAGCGTCCATAATATGGAAGGCATAGTAGTTGGCGTAACTAAGGCTTTTCTTCTGCCTAATGTGAATTTGGCCATTACGAAATCGTATGACTTCGCGCAGAGAGGCAGGCGCTTTGCCTACTATGACAGCAAAAAGGCCCGGAGCCTCTGGCGCGTCTGGAAGCAACGAAGAACTGATTTCTTCCTTGCGTTGCTTGCGACCGCAGTGAATCAATGGGATTCGCTTCTTGGCACAAAATGCATGAATTCGTCTGGAAAAATGGCCCGAAAAACGCATAAGATGCGTATCATCCAACTTCTCGTCTGTGCCAAAAAGCCGCTGCCACCAGACCCGGAATCCACCACCGCTGCTTCCCATCGCGAAGTACGCATTAATAACAATACGATCAACGCAATCATAGGTCTCATCAAGAAATTCCTGGTAACGCCAGCTCAAATCATCACGAATATTCATCTATTGGCTCCAGTTTATGAGGCTTCAGTTTATGAGTATGCTTGAGAAAAGGATAAGATAGTATACTTGAATGCTGCGCCGAAGGCGCCACTTCTTCCGGGCGAAGTCCCGGACGAAGCGTAGTACCTTTTCCGAAGTGCAACTATCAAAATCAAGAAGTTGAATCATCGTGTTAGCGCTGTTTTGGAGTGCGCAAGCCATGCTTGCGCTTTTACTTTCGCTTTCACGTAGGCTTAAAGTCTGGGTATTAATAAACCCTGTTTTGTTCCAAACCAGCAAGAAGGCGAAAGTGCAAGAATGGCTTGCGCAAAATAGTTAAAACATTGGAGTGCGGGCAACGTCCGTATCGGATTATGAGAGACAAAAGAGTAATGACCGGCATATTTTGAACCAAGAAAAGGAATAACGCATATGGCGATGAAGAAACTGATTAATGACCCGGCCAACCTGGTCAAGGAGTTACTGGCAGGGTTCGCGCTTGCCCATGCGGACAAGGTATCGCTCACGGGTTCGGACCTGGTCGTGCGGGCGCAGGCCAAGTCGCAGGACAAGGTGGCGCTGGTGACGCTCGGCGGCAGCGGGCATGAGCCCGCCCTGAGCGGGTTCGTGGGCGAGGGCATGCTCGATATCAGCGTGCCGGGCGAAATTTTCGCCGCGCCCGGTCCGCCCCGCGTACTGGAAGCGTTGCGCCTCGCGAAGCGTGACGCCGGGATTCTGTTCATCGTATTGAATCACGCGGGCGACGTGCTCTCGGCGAAGGTGGCCATGGACCTGGCCGCCAAGGAGGATATCCTCCTGAGGCGCGTGCTGACTCATGAAGACATGTCGGGCGGCCCCCGGGGCGATGGGGATGACCGGCGCGGCTTGTCCGGTTGCCTGCCGGTGATCAAGGTGGCCGGCGCCGCGGCGGAGCAGGGCCGATCGCTTGAAGAGTGCGCCGCCATCGCGGAACGGATGGAAGCGGGCATGGCCACGCTGGCTGTGGCGGTATCCGGCGCGACCCATCCCTGCACGGGGGATGTCATCGCGGAGATTCCGGACGGCATGATGGTGGTCGGCATGGGCCAGCACGGCGAGGCGGGCGGCGGCACACAGCCACTCAAGACCGCGGACGCCACGGCGGAGATCATGTTGGATGCCCTGCTGGAGGACATCCATGCCAGGCCGGGCGAAGAGCTTTTTGTTATGCTGAATGGTGTGGGGTCCACCACACTGATGGAACTGTATCTTGTGCTGCGGCGGGTACAAGAACTGCTGGAGGCGCGGGGCATCACGCTGGCGCGTTCCCTGGTGGGCGAATTCCTGACCGTGCAGGAGATGGGCGGCTTTCAGATGTGTGTCGGCCGCCTCGACAAAGAGTTGAAGGCCCTGTGGGATGCGCCGTGCAGTTCCCCGGTCTGGACGGTGAAATAGACATGGGCGCTATTACACACGGATTGCTGGCGCGCATGCTGCGCTGCGCGGCCGCCGAGGTCCGGGAACACCATGAATGGCTGTCCCGCCTGGATTCGGTGGGCGGCGATGGCGACCACGGCACCACCATGGTGCGGGCCATGTCCAGGATGGAACAGGCCCTGGAAGCGGATGTGTCCGGAAAGATACAGACCCTGCTCAACGATGTCGGCTGGGCCATTCTCGGCGTGGACGGCGGCGCGATCGGCCCGTTGCTGGGCATGTTTTTTGTGTCCATGGCGGAAGCTGCGGAAGGCCTGGAGGCCCTGGATGCGGAGGGCCTGGCCAGTACGTTTGAAGCCGGCCTGGCCGGCGTGCGCGCTCAAACCAAGGCGCAACTTGGCGACAAGACCCTGGTGGACGCGCTGGTGCCTGCCGTGGAGGCGCTGCGCGCTGCGGCCGAAGGCGGCAAGGAGGTCCTGGAGGCGTTGCATCTAGCTGCCGAGGCGGCCGAAGCTGGTGCGGAATTGACAAGTACCCTGCAGGCCCGGTTCGGACGGGCCCGTAATATTAAAGAACAAAGCATAGGAACCCGTGACCCGGGCGCCACCTCGATGGCCCTGCTGTTTCGCGGATTTGAAAAAGGAGTGGAACCTCATGCCTGACAATGACAAAACGCAAGGTAGCGAAGCGAAAGATTACGGTATCGGCATTCCCATGGAGACGCCGGGTTTTTTCCTCAAAGGGTCGGCCCACCTGTATTGGGGCATGAAAAACCGCCTTTCCCGGATATTCAACCCTGAGTCCGGCCGCACCGTGATGCTGGCCTTTGACCACGGCTATATCATGGGCCCGACCTCGGGCCTGGAACGTCTGGACTTGGTGGTGCCGCCTCTGATTCCCCATGTGGACTGCCTGATGTGCTCCCGGGGCGCGCTGCGCGCCTGCATCTCCCCCGAAGTGCGCAAGCCCGTCGTCATGCGCTGCAGCACGGGTGCCACCGTACTTAAAGAATTGAGCAATGAAGTCATTGGCGTCAGCCTGGAAGAGGCGGTTGCCCTGAATGCCGCAGCCGTCACCACCCAGGTGTGCATCGGCGCCGAGTATGAGCGTGAAACCCTGGACAACCTTGCCTATCTCATCAATGAAGGCAACCGCTACGGTGTGCCGACCCTCGGCGTTACCGCCGTGGGCAAGGAAATGGCGCGTGACGCGCGCTACCTCGGACTGGCCTGCCGGGTCGTCGCCGAACTGGGCGCCCACTTCGTCAAAACCTATTATTGCGAACCGGGCTTCGAAACGGTGGTGGCGGGATGTCCCATTCCCGTAGTCATTGCCGGCGGCAAAAAACTGCCCGAACTGGATGCGCTGAAAATGGCCTACAAGGCCGTGGACCAGGGCGCGCTGGGCGTGGACATGGGCCGCAACATTTTTGGTGCGGACGATCCCGTTGCCATGGCGCAGGCGGTCGGCGCCGTCGTGCATCGCCTCGAAAAACCGGAACAGGCATTTGTGTTGTATAACGATTTGAAGGCGAATAAATAGCCGCCCGGAAATGTTTTACCGAAAGGTGAAAGGACACAAAGGACTTAAAGGACCGAACAGGTGCCGGAGGGCGTCGGCAAGTGAATATTTGGTGGTGTCCTTTATGTCCCTTAAGTCCTTTTTAACGCTCTACAGTAAAAACCAGGAGAATATCATCATGGACATCACGAGAAGACATATATTAACCGGGTTCGCCGCCGCTGCGGCGGGCATTCTACTGAAAGGAAACGTCATGGCCGATACTTCCAAGTCCCCCGTAATTCCCCGTTATCCCAACGAACACTATTATAAATCGGACGGCACCTTCGATGTCGAAGCGGCCAAGGCCGCCTATTTTGAAATGTTTGAAGCCTTCCACTATCCCATCGTGGACCGTCTGCGAACGGATGAGTTCTGGGCGGTGGACTTCGGGATGGGCAACTTTGCCGAGGTCGGCATGGGCGGTATTTTCTGGGTCAACAACAAGGAGCATGATTATTTCGGACATGACATTTACCTGTTGCCCGGCCAGATGATTCCCGAGCACAGGCATGTGCGCACCGAGGATGCCGCGCCGAAGATGGAAGGCTGGCAACCGCGCCATGGGTGGTGTTATATCTACGGCGAAGGCGACCCGACGCCGGGCGTGGAGGCCAGGATTCCGGCTTCCCACCGGGGATGCGCCAAGGCGCGCGTGGAAAAGAAACTGCTGCCGGGCGAGGTGGGCATGCTCGGCGGACCGGAACAATGGCACTGGATGTACGCGCCCGAGGGCGCCATCGTTACGGAATATGCCACCTATCATGACGGCACGGGATTGCGTTTTTCGCATCCTGACGTCAAATTTTAGAAGAATGCCGAATTGACACCGTTCCGCTTCCCGTTCATCTGTGAGGGAAGCGGAACGTTCTTTTGCGCGTCACTACGCTTAAATGCTATACTGGAGCGCCCAAAATAGTAATCTCTTGTTCGTACATTTCACCATATGGAGAACGCACCCCTATGTCAGGTCATTCCAAGTGGAGCACGATTAAGCGTAAAAAAGGCGCCGCGGATGCAAAACGCGGCAAGGTTTTTTCCAGGCTGGCCAAGGAAGTTACAGTCGCCGCGCGCAGCGGCGGCGATCCGGAGGCAAACGCGCGCCTGCGAACCGTGTTGCTGGCATGCCGTGCCGCGAATATGCCCAGCGATAATATTGACCGGGCCATCAAGAAGGGCACGGGCGAACTGCCCGGAGTCACCTACGAGGAAGTGCGGTATGAGGCGTACGGCCCCGGTGGCGTGGCCTTGTTGATTGACGTGCTTACGGACAACAAGAACCGTACGGTGGCGGAAATTCGCCATATGGTGAACCGGCTCGGCGGCAATATGGCCGAAGCGGGCGCGGTCACCTGGAATTTCGAACCCCGCGGCACGATTACCGTGGCAAAGGAAGGGATCAGCGAGGAGGATATTTTCGAGAAGGCGGTCGAGGCCGGCGGTGATGATGTGGATACGGAAGGCGATTTCTACGATATAGCGACCGCACCCAACCAGCTGCACGTCGTGGCGGAAGCGCTGGAGTCCATGGGGATAACACCGTCGGAAATTAAACTGACCATGGAACCCAAAACCACCCTCGATGTAGATGGGAAAACGCTCACGACCCTGCTGCGCCTGCTCGAGGAACTGGAAGACCACGACGATGTTCAGGACGTGTTTTCCAATATGAACGCTACCGATGAGGCCATGGCGGCGGCCATGGGTGACTAGGAATGCTGGTGGTCGGCTTTGACCCCGGAAGCGCCATTACCGGGTACGGCGTGGTGGAAGGGCGGGGCAGCCGCCTGCATCACGTGGAACACGGGGTATTCCGCACGTCCGCGGACCTGCCCATGGCCGAACGGCTGTTGTCCATTCATACCCGGGCTTTCCGCCTGCTGGAAAGCTACCGCCCGGATGCGGTCGCCATTGAACGGCTCTATTTCAAGCAGAATGTATCCACCGGGATCAATGTGGCCCAGGCGCGGGGTGTGCTGTTGCTCGCCGCCGCCCAGGCCGGCTGCCCGGCCGGTGAGTTCAGTCCCACGGAAATGAAAACCGCCATTACCGGCTACGGCCGTGCCGAAAAGAGCCAGCTTCAGGAAATGGTCAGGCGGTTGCTGAACCTGGAGGACATTCCGCGTCCGGACGACGCGGCGGACGCGCTGGCGCTGGCCATTTGTCAACTCCAAATCGGCAACGTTCAATCCCGCATACAAACAAGGATATAACATCACTTTTCCCGGCAGGTTGAATAAAACAGGCAGGAAGGCGTCTGTAAAGATAGATTCATCTGAATGCGACGCAGGAAAAGGAGACCATCATGAAGCATGCATTGATTATTCTGGCTATGGTTGTCAGCACTGTACTGATCCTGGGGGCGGTCCCCGGCCCTTCCGCCCGGGAAGGCATCGGACCTGCGCCGTCCGCGATTACCAAACTCGCCTTTAACCGCCGCGCCATGCCCCGGCCCTTTATCCGGCCGCCTTATGGACGTCCGTTTCCGGTTCATCGGCCGATATATCGTCGTCCGGCGGTAACGGTTGTGGCGCCTGTTGTCACTGTCGCGCCGCCCCCGCCTCCAGTGGTGGTGGCGCCGCCCACGCCTGCTCCGGTGCGTCATGTGACCCTGCCCCTGGTGGAACCCGTGGTGGTGGACCAATCCGGTCCCGGGCGATATGAAACGCGCACGCGTGTTGCTCCTTCCGGGGAGCGTTATGAGGAACAGGTATGGGTGTCCGCACCGTGAAACTGCGGTTGTTATGGCGCGCCCTGGGCGTGGTGTGTCTCTTGGGATGCCTGCTGATGGTGGTTCTGAGCGGCACACTGTTGCATGCCGGCATGAGCCGTGTCCTTCTCATTGGCTATTGGCTGCTATTTGTAGCGCTCATCATGGTCGCGTTGTATTGTGCGATGCTGGACCTGCGCTACACCCGCCTGGAATTCAAGGTGCGCGAACGCGCCCTGTTCCACGAGACCTTCATGACCGACGAGTTCCGGCAGGTCATGGAAGACGCGAAAAAGAAGGCGGCCGAAGAAGAACGTCCGGACGCGCCATGATCAGGCCGGTTGTGCCCCCTCGCTGAAGTGGCGGGCGACATAGTCCTCCAGAATTTCAAAAAAGTCCCGCGCGACAGTTTCTCTTGTTCCCGACAGCAGGGTGGTCTTTTCTCCGTCGAGATACACGGGACACCGGGGATGTTCCTGGCGTCCGGGCAGACTGATGCCGATATGGGCCGCCCTGGATTCGCCCGGACCGTTTACAATACACCCCATGACGGCAATGGTCAGCGCTTCTACGCCTGGACGGCGTTTGCGCCATTCGGGAATCCGGCTACGGATATACCCTTCCGTTTCCGCCGCCAGCCACTGAAAATCATCACCCGCAGTGCGCCCGCAGCCTGGGCACGACGTGACGGTGGGACAGAACTGGCGCAACGCGAGAGCCTGAAGCAACTGCTGGGCGGCGTATACTTCATCACAGCGGCTGCCGCCGGGTTCGGGGGTCAACGAAACCCGGATGGTGTCGCCGATGCCTTCTTCGAGCAACACGCCCATGGCCGCGGCGCTCCAAATGATTCCTTTCATACCCAAGCCCGCTTCGGTCAGGCCCAGGTGGATCGGCTGCCGGGTCTGGCGGGATAATTCCCGGTTCACGAAGATCAGGTCGGCAGGCCGGCTGCTCTTACAGGAAAGCACAATCCGGTCTTCGCGCACGCCCAGCGCCAGGGCCTGCTCTGTGGACTGCAGCGCGGACTGCACCATGCACCGGTTGATGATTCTGTCCGCGGCTTCGGGAACCTGGCTCATGGTATTTTCATCCAGCATTTTCTTCACCAACTCAGGGTCCAGTGATCCCGCGTTGACGCCTATGCGCAGGGCCTTGTCCCCGTCCCGGGCAAGGGCGCAGATTTCGGCGAAATGCGCCGCATGGGCGTCACCCTTGCCGACATTTCCGGGGTTGATGCGGTATTTGTCCAGGGCTTCGGCGCACGGGGGATATTCACGCAGGAGGGTGTGCCCGTTGTAATGAAAATCGCCGATAAGCGGCGCCGTCACCCCCATGTCCAGCAGGCGCGCCTTGATTTCCGGCACGGCCGCCGCGGCCTTCCCCGTATTGACCGTGACACGCACCATTTCCGCGCCGGCCGTCGCCAGCGCCGCGCACTGCTCCGCGGTCTCAACCGCGTCCGAGGTATCCGTATTGGTCATGGCCTGTACCACGATGGGCGCTTGGCCGCCAAGGATGACCGGTCCCGCCTGAACGGTCGTTGTTTCTTTCCGTGCCATAGGTGCTATCCTTCGCCGCGTAACCAAACCAGAATGTAGTGTCCCGCTTCCGTCCAAGCATATCATACCGGTACGGGCCCGCCACAGGAAGACCGGTCCCGGCACGCGGCAAAATTTGATGCAACGAAAGTGTTCAACGTATAGTATACCGATTACCGTTGCTGGTTAGAACGTGCACATAACCTTACCTTACCAAAAGGAACCTCATCATGGAAATGAAACCTGTTTTAAGCGGTTGTGCGTGTTGCGGCCTTTCGAGGCGTCATTTTCTGGCTTCCAGTTGCGCGGCCTGTGCCGGCGCGGTGGGCGTGCTGGCGGCGGCCCGTCCCGTGTTTGCGGCGAAAGCCAACGGCAAGCCGTTTATTCGCGTTATTTATTCGTTGCATGCGGAGGTGCAGCCGGGGCCCGACTGGCCCAATGTGGGCTTTGATTTCCGGCCGGTCATGGAAAGCGTCAACGCCGCCCTGGCCAACGGGTGCCCTGAGTTCAATTTTTTGTCGTCCACGGCTACCGGCCCGGAAGAGGCGGAGGCCATTGTCAAGGGGGACTCCGATGCGACGGCGCCGATACTCGGGTATATCGTGTATCAGATGAACTGCTGGAACCGTGTGGTGCAAACCGTGGCCGAAACCGGCAAGCCCACCCTGTATGTGGACTTTCAGTTTGCCGGCAGCGGGGGGTTCCTGGTCTATACGGCGGACTTTCTGCGGAAACAGACGCCTAATGTCGGCTTTGCGGCTTCCTCGCGCATGGACGATGTAATTGCCGCCGTGAAATGTTTTAAGGCTGCCGCCGACGGCGGTTCCCCAGCGGACTTTGCCGCCGCCGCTGCAAAAGCGCGCCGGGATACCACACCGGCTCCGGGCGACCTTGCCTGCAAGGAGGACCCGCTCACGACACTTTCGCCCGCGGAGTGCCTTGAAAAAATGAAGGCTTCCAAGATACTGGTTGTCCGGGACCAGGAAGCCAAGGTGCTGGACCCCTATATGGGCATCCCGCTGGTGCAGGTGGCCTTTTCCGAATTGAATGCCCTGTGGGAGAGTGCGGACAAGGACGAAGCCCGCGCCGTCGCTGACCGCTGGGAAAAAGGCGCCACCTCTGTCACAGATGTTACCCGGGAAACGCTGGAAGTTTCCGCCGCCATGTATCTGGCCAACAAGGCGCTGCTTGCCAAGTACAACGCCAACGCCATTACCATCAACTGTCTCGGCGGTTTTTACGGTAATCATATCCACGCGTATCCCTGCCTCGGTTTCCATGAACTCAACAACGAAGGCCTAATCGGCGCCTGCGAAGCCGACGTGCGGTCCACCGCCACCATGACCACCTTCACGGCGCTTACCCAGGGACGGCCCGGGTATATTTCCGACCCGGTGGTTGACACGGCCAAGCGGCAAATCATTTATGCCCACTGCGTGGCATCGAACAGGGCTTTCGGGCCGTCTGGGACAGAGAATCCTTTCGATATTCTGACGCACTCCGAAGATCGGCAGGGTGCCGCAGTACGGTCGCTCCTGCCTGTGGGATACATGACGACTTCCCTGGAGGTTTGCCCGGAGCGCAAGGAATTCCTGTTCCACCAGGCCAAAGCGGTGGCGAATGATCCCGATGACCGGGCATGCCGCACCAAGCTCTGCGCGGAACCCGTCGGAGACATAGAAAAGCTCTTCACCCAGTGGGACCAATGGGGATGGCACCGGGTTACCTTCTACGGCGACCTGAAAGAACCGGTGTTCGCCCTGGCCGATGCCATGGGATACAAGGTTGTCGAGGAAGCCTGAGCGCCTCTTCCCCGGCGACAGCGGCCCGGTTTATCAGGAGCGGGCGGTACATCAATGTGCGGGGCGCTGAAAGCGTGTCATCATGTCAACTGATGTGATGACGCACAAGTATAAGGAACAAGAAATGAAAATCACGTCCTACGGCGCTGCCGGTGGGGTCACCGGGTCCAAGCACCTGCTCGAGATTAATGGCCATCGTGTTTTGCTGGATTGCGGCATGTTCCAGGGAAAACGCGAAGAAGCCGCCCGTAAAAATCAAACGTTTGCTTTCAGTGCGGGGAAACTGGATGCCGTGGTACTGAGTCACGCCCATATTGATCACAGCGGCACCCTGCCCATGCTCCATAAAAATGGGTATCGCGGCCGTATCTACACCACGACCGCCACCCATGACCTGTGCGGGGTGATGCTGCTGGATAGCGCCAACATCCAACAGCGTGACGCGGAATGGCTGGCCAAGAAACAGCGGACCTTCGTGGCGCCTCTGTATGACGAGACGCATGTCCGGGAGGCCATGAAGCATTTCACGACCTACTCCTATGCCGATCGGTTCGAGGTGGTTCCTGATGTTTTCATCACTTTTCAGGACGCCGGGCATGTGCTAGGCTCCGCCATGGTGGTTGTGGATTACAAGGAAGATGGCGCAGACCGCCGCCTCATTTTTTCAGGTGACCTGGGTCGTAAAAACATGCCGCTCCTGGAGGATCCCTGGATACCGGAGGATGCGGATACCGTGATCATGGAAAGCACCTACGGCGACCGGGACCACGATCCCATCGAGGCCATGGAAGGCAGCCTTGCCGAAGTTGTACTGCGTACCATACGCCGCGGCGGCAAGGTGATCATTCCCAGTTTTGCCCTGGAACGCGCCCAGGAGGTCGTGTTCGCACTGAAGCGCCTTGAGATGAACGGTGTCATTCCAGCACTTCCCGTCTACGTGGACAGCCCGCTTACCGTGAGCGTTACCGAAATATTCCGCTACCACACGGAATTGTTCGACCGGGAGACCAAACAGGTCGAGAATGCGGCGGGCGACCCCTTTGAACTCGAGAACATCACCTATATCCGAAATGTGGATGATTCCATGCGCCTGAATTCGCTCAAAGAACCCTGCATCATTATCTCCGCATCCGGCATGTGCGAAGTCGGGCGCATTCTGCATCACTTGAGAAATAATTGCGAAGACCCGCGCAATACCATCCTTATCGTGGGGTTCATGGCCGAAAACACTCTCGGCCGACGTATCGTCGAACGGCAGGCGGAAATCAAAATCTTCGGCGTAAAACGCCAGCTCCGGGCCGAGGTGGCGATCATGAACTCCTTCAGCGCCCATGCCGGCAGGTCGGAACTGCTGGAATTCGGGGCTCGCTTTCAAGGCAAGAATAAGCGGGTGCTGCTCGTTCACGGCGAAGAAAAAGCCCTCAAGGCCCTGCAATCCGGTTTACGGGAAAACGGCGTCGCCCACGCCCAAATCATGGAGGAGAAAGTGCCGGTGACCGTCTGAAACCCGGCCGCGCACTTTTCCTTCCGAGAGGATATGCCATGAAAATCGCCGCTGTTTGTGTGGTAACCCTGATATGCGTTGCGGGGACCGGATTCGCCGCCGATGCGGACGCATTTGAAACGATGCTGGCCGGCGCCAAAGCCGGAACCTCCTTCGGCGAGTTTGTGGACGCCCATCCGGAGGCGCGCTACAGCGACGAGGCGTTGCGTGCTACACCGGTGGACAAGGAAGCCCCGGGCGCTTTGCTGATCGTGCATACCGAAGATCCCTTTCTCGGCCTGTACAGTTTTTCCAACATCGGGTTCAAGGAGGGAAAACTGTACGAGTTCGTCGCCGTGTGGAAGGGTAACGCCAAGACGGTACGCGGCCACGGCGCACGTTTCCTGGCCGCGGTCATGAAGCGCCACGGCCGTGAATACACGAAAAAGAGTATGCGCGTGTTTCCCAATTCCAGCGAGGAGCAACCTGTGGCCGTATTCTTGTGGGAGGATGCGACCACGTCCACACTGGCTTTTTATACCCCGCCCGCGGCGGCGGAGACCATGGACGGCCCGGCAACCCTGACCTATGCGCAGTTTACCAAAGGCGACCCGTTCCTGACGGATATTTTCAGCAACAACGCAGCCACGCCGGAACAACACGAACAGGTATGGCGGAGCATTGACGATATCGTCAAGGCGTTGAAGTAATCGCCGGATACCACACGTAATAGAGGGGCGCCCTTAATGGATTATTTATGATGTGTGGACTCCTGCGGAGGGGCAAATCATGGCGACCGTGAAGCAGATAATGGAAGGCGTAATAGAAGCGCAACCCAACGACACCGGCTATGAAGAAATCATCCGTGAACTTCCCTTTGACCCTTTGCTACAGCGGGAGGGTCCGATATACATGGCACCATATTTCAAACAAGGGTCTTGAGCATCGAATCCAGATGGGGTGACAATATATTGAATGGCGCAAAGCGTCATAACAAGCTGTCCCTGCATTGCCACGACCAACAGGCTTGACAAGCACTCCCGAACATGGCTCAATACGGAGAATACTGAATACGGTTTTCTTTAATAGGGGCCACAAAAGATGAAGAATACCAGAGAAAAAGTCCTGGCGCTCGACTGGCAGAGATTTCCATGAATTGACCGTTCGATATGCGGATAAATCAAGGTAAATCCACCGGCTCTGCCGGTGGTTGTTGATTGTTTTCTCGCGCGATGGGCTGAGAGCGAGCATCGAGATCAAAGTTTCCTGAAGGGTGCAGTGCTGTACAGTCCCTGGAACCTCGATGACAAACGCACAACAATAAATCTCGACCTTTGTAGAGCCACAAATTGCTTTCTTCTTACCCCTTATAAGGATGTTATAGGATGCGTTTCGTAAGGGGGGCGATTCGACAAACCTTTGCCAGGAGACAGACTATCATGCCCGAAACAGCACCTATCGGACTCAACGATGCGTTTGCCTCTCGAAACGGCTTCAGTGGCAAGGCTTTGTCCGGTGGCACCGGAAGCAGGACGTCTTGTCCGAGCTGACGGAAATCCTGGCGGCCATTCGCGGGTTCCTCATGTCGATTGTCGTTGCGAGCTTCGCCGAAACGTCCCCCGTGATGACATGGACGTCAGACCAGGGATGGCGGAAGACGACGTAGACCGAATGAACACAGGGTTCATAAGCACAGTATCACCCTGAATACACCCCGGCGAAATCATTTTACATGCTGGATTATAAAGTTCAGATAGCCTTGGCGCCCGGCGGCCTTGGTCCACATGTTTACTGATTTGATCAGGCGCTTAAAGCATTGTAATAGAATATCAACCGGAATGGAGTCGGAATTTTCCATGGGCGGCGCATCCTCGAACGGGAGAGCGCGGCCAAGGCGCCATTCACACATGATTTTGATGTCATCGTATAACTGTTGTTCGAGTTCGGATTGGTTATGACGCCTTGGCTGCCGCCCTTGCGACTCCTCCTTATAATCCTCCAAAAGATTTTCATAGACGCGCAAGACATCATAATCGGACATTTCCCGATGGCGCTTATACAGGCTTACAACGGCAAATTCGATATTCTGAAGCACATCAGGATGTTCGTATTCAATCGGCATACTTTTCTCCTATATTGCATTCGTGTTTTAACGCTTAAATTCCGGGCACATATTTTCCCAGGAAATCAAGGAGGAAATCAAAGGACAAACTCAACGTCTATTGGTCTGTTTACCGT
>JAKJCY010000119.1 GCA_022706235.1 Candidatus Hydrogenedentota bacterium
GACGATAGGCGTTCGAGTAGATTTTGTGGATGAGTCAACGATAGACGTTCGAGTAGATTTTTAATGAGTCAGCTCGGACCTTTGCCGTGCCCGCCCCTATTCTGCTATGATCTCTTTTAATATGACAGATTCCCGTCGGGGTGTGGCGCAGTCCGGTTAGCGCGCCTGCTTTGGGAGCAGGAAGTCGGAGGTTCGAATCCTCTCACCCCGACCATTAAAAAAACCCGTATTTACAGGGGTTTTTGTTGTTTTCGGGTCGCTTTCCCCTTCGCTGTTTTGCCCTTCAAAAGTTCCTTTGGGCGACTCAAAATGCAACGAATTTCCTGTAGCGAGTGACGTTTTGAGTGAGAACGAATTTACCGCCTCTGATGAATCGCAAGCCCACTGAATTTTTGGGAGAGCGTTTACCGCCGCGGCGGTCTCTTCCTGCCCTGTATGATTATAAATCCCAAGCGTTATTTTCGGGTCGCGGCATGAGGGCATACCAAGTCAGATACACCCTAAAGAAACAGACCACTATATGTTGTGTTTAGCGACACAAAGCACTAAACTGCAATTCTATAAAATGAGTTATCCTACCCCCAGTGCCTTGAATACCGCGTCGGTGGCGTCGCCGTAGAAACGGGTCTGGAACTTGGCGAAGAGTTCGCCGGGGATGGTGGCAATGTCGGCCACGCTGGCCATGGGCAGCAGGATGCGTTTCGCGCCCGCGTCGAAGGCGACCTGCAGCGATTCGGCGAGGTTCTCCACGGGCACGATGTTGCCGCCGAGACTCATGCTGCCCAGGATGACAAACTCGGACTGGACCGGTTTCCCCAGCACCGCCGAACAGAGCGCCACATAGGTTGCCAGGGTCATGGCTGTTGTGGGGCCGGTATTGTGCAGTTCCACCACGTGCAGATGATAATCGTGGTCGCCCGCCTTGATGGAGGCGCTGACCCGGTTCGCGTTGGCGCGGAAGCAGTCGAATCCCACCTTCACGCTTTCCTTGGCCGGGGCGTTCGAAGCGAACCCGGACCCGTTGAATTTGCCCGAACCGGGCGTCACCTGGGTTTCGATGCGGTACAGGCCGAGATGCCCGCCCTGTTCCGCCACTGCGCCATACAAAAGATTCACCAAATCGGTATGTGCCGGCAGGGATGGTGTTGTAACGCCTGCGCATAACCTGCCTATTGTTGCATTTCCATGCCAAATAACGCCACAATGTATTACACAAGAAGCCTTGATTGTCATCGATATCTGTTTTGGTAACAATATGACGTTACGTAAAAACGATGGGGGTTTCTGTTTGAAGTGCCGGGATTCAATCATAATGCCCGAACTTGGTATCGGTTAGAAAAGAGTGGTACTCTGATCCGGGGAGGATGCTATGGACGTTTTTGATCTCCGCAACCGTCTTGTGGACGACTATGCCAGGTACACGCGCAGTTTCATCAAGATCGCGGATGAACGCATTGCGGGAATGGTCAATGAATCGCTGGACAAAGGCGCGCTCTGGCCCGAGCCGTTGCTTCAGCTGAATCCCACCTTTCAGCCCGGGGGAACCATTGACGACCTGGTGGCGGAAGGTATCCTCCACCCGGAATGCAATAAGATTTTCCGGATCGATAAATCCGGGGAGGACCTTCTCGGCAAACCACTCTCGCTCCACCAGCACCAGATGGACGCTATCCGCAAGTCAAAAGAGTCAAAGTCCTATGTGCTTACCAGCGGCACCGGCTCGGGAAAAAGCCTGACCTATATTATCCCCATTGTGGACCATGTCCTGCGCCATGGTTCCGGCCGGGGGATTCAGGCCATTGTGGTGTATCCCATGAACGCCCTGGCGAACAGTCAGGACGAAGAACTGCAGAAATTCATCAGGCGGGGTTATGAGGAAGGGGAGGAGCCCGTCCGTTTCGCCCGTTATACCGGCCAGGAGAAACAGGACGAGCGCGAGGCGATCCGCGCCAACCCGCCGGATATCCTGCTCACAAACTACATGATGCTGGAACTGCTGCTCACCCGCAATGAAGACCGTGCCTTGATCCGGGCGGCCCGGGGCCTGCGGTTCCTGGTGTTTGACGAACTGCACACCTATCGCGGACGCCAGGGCGCCGATGTGGCCCTCCTCATTCGCCGGTGCCGCCTCAACTTCGGCAGTCAGGATATGATTTGCATCGGTACCTCCGCCACCATGGCCGCCGGCGGCACCTCGGAAGACCAGAAGCGGGAAGTGGCCGCCGTGGCGCAAACCCTCTTCGGCACCGATATCGCCCCGGCCCAGGTCATCGGGGAAACCCTGGAACGGGCTACGCCTGATCTGGATTTCACGGACGCCGGTGTCATTCAGGTCCTTTCCGGCGCCCTCGCCGCGGAGTCACCGCCGCCGGCCGACTATGAATCGTTTATCACCCATCCCCTGGCCGCCTGGATCGAAACGACCTTCGGCGTGCAGACGGAAACGGGCACGGGACGCCTCATCCGCCAGCGGCCCCGTTCCCTGCGGGGACCGGGAAGCGCGACCGAAGAACTTGCAGCCCTCGCGGGCCTTCCGCAAGACCAATGTTCCAACGTGCTCCGGAACTTTTTGATGCATGGGTCTAACCTGCGCAAATCGCCGTCAAGCCGCTTTCCCGTATTCGCCTTCCGCCTGCACCAGTTCTTTACCCGGGGCGACACAGTCTGGTCCACCATCGAAGAAGAAGGCATCCGCTACCTGGAAATGCACAAACTCGGCTCCAAGCCGGGCGAGCCCGACAAGCCCCTGTATCCCCTCGTCTTTTGCCGCCAGTGCGGCGCCGCCTATTATCGTGTAAAAAGGGTAGCGGACGAGCAAGGTGACCGCCTGCTGCCCCGTGAAGACCGTCGTGATGTGGATGATGACGGCCAGGGCGACGGCTACTTGTACCTGTCCGCCAGAACTCCCTGGCCCCGGGGCGAAGGCGCCGAATTGTTACAGCGCGCGCCGGCCTTTATGAAAGAGATGACCCCCCGGGACGAAGAGCGTATCGCCCCGGACCACCGTAATGATCTGCCCGAACCGGTCTTCGTGAATGCGTCGGGCCGCCTCGTTGCCGAGGGCGAGGGCGTTCCCGCAGCGCTCATCAAGGGAAATTTCCTGTTCTGCCTGGAACCGGCCTGCGGCATTGCCTATACCAAAACCCAGCGTTCCGAAACCCAAAAACTGGGAACGCTCGGCGTGGACAAGCGCAGCACGGCCACGACCATCCTGGCCGTCCGCGCGCTCATTGAACTTCAGAGCGACCGCACCCTGAACAAGGAGGCCCGCAAGCTGCTCAGCTTCACCGACAACCGCCAGGATGCCTCCCTGCAGTCTGGCCATTTCAACGACTTCGCCCAAGTCTCCCTGTTGCGTTCAGCCCTGCACAGGGCCACGGTGAATGCCGGTCCGGAGGGCTTGTCTCCCGGAGGCCTGTCGCGGAGGGTCTTCGAAGTATTGAAGTTGAATTTTGAAGACTATGCCGCCGACCCCGAAGTGCGGGGTCCCGCCAAAAATACCACCAATGACGCGCTGCGGCGGGTGATCGAGTATTACCTGTATCGGGACCTGCAGCGCGGCTGGCGGGTCACGGCGCCCAACCTGGAAGACTGTGGTCTCCTGGAATTTGACTATGAAGGGCTGGCCGGCGAAGAGGGCCTGCTCGGAGAAGCGGCCTTGTGGGCGACAGGATTTACCGTCGGGGACGATGACGGTAATGGGCGCTTCGTGGAAACGCCCCAATGCCTGCGTGACTGCCCGCCCAGGGAGCGGGAAGAACTGCTGCGCACCCTGCTCGATGTCATGCGCCGCGAACTGGCCATCAAGGCCGAGGCGCTCGACCCCCAGAAACAGCTCGACCTCGTGGAACAGACCAAGCCCCGCCTGCTGGAAGGGACCGTATGGTACCTGGAGGACCCCAACGAACTGGTTAAATCAATGGTGGCCTATCCCCGTCCCCGAAGAAAGACTGAAAGGACCGGCTTTTTTATTTCGGCGGCGGGAAGATACGGCAAATACGTCAAACGTGTCCTCTTGGACTATGCGCCGCAAAAGACGTTGAAGCAGGATGCGGTAAACGAGATCATCCGTTTCCTGCTGCTGGCGCTCAAGCGTTACGGCATCGTGGAGCAGGTCCGCGGCGGCGACGTTCCCGGCTATCAGGTTAACCATGGTGCGTTGCGCTGGATTGCCGGCACCGGCGAAGTGCGCCCTCTTGATCGCACGCGCCTGCTGGAAGCGGGGGAGATACCCCCCGAGGTCAATGCCTATTTCGTGGAGTGTTACCGTAAGTTTATCGATCTGAACTGCGTCCTGGAAGCCCGGGAGCATACCGCCCAGGTGGCCGCGGACGACAGGCAGAAACGCGAAGAGCAGTTTCGTAAAGCCGACCTGCCGCTCCTGTTCTGTTCCCCCACCATGGAGCTCGGCGTGGACATTGCCCAGCTGAACCTGGTGAACATGCGCAACGTGCCTCCGACCCCGGCCAACTATGCCCAGCGCAGCGGCCGTGCGGGGCGCGGCGGACAGCCGGCCCTGGTCTATACCTATTGCGCGGGCCGCAGCCCCCACGACCAGTATTACTTCCGCCAGCCCGGCGAGATGGTGTCCGGCGCCGTGGCGCCGCCGCGCATCGATCTGCGCAACCGGGACCTGGTCCGTTCCCACATCCACGCCGTCTGGATGGAAATCGCCAAACCCGACCTGGGCAAGACGCTTACCTCGGTGCTGGATATCCGGCGGGAGGAGGGCAGGATTCATCTGCCCGTCAAGCCCGCGCTGCAAAAGGAACTGCGGAATCCCGCCCATCGCGCCGCCGCCCTCGCCCGGGCGAATCAGCTGATCGCGGGCATCTGGGACTTCCTGACCGATACAACCTGGTTCCACGACGACTGGACCCGGGAGGTCTTCGACCAAATCGAACGCCGTTTCGATGACGCCTGCAACCGGTGGCGGGAACTCTACCGGGCCGCCCTGCGTCAGCGGGAACTGCACCACAAGATCATCCTGGACCATTCCCGTCCCGAGCCGGAGCGCGCCCATTCCGCGCGGCTGCGCGCCCAGGCGGAAAGTCAGATTCGCCTGCTCACCGAGGCTGAGGGCATTTATGAGGGCGACTTCTACAGCTACCGCTATTTCGCCGCCGAAGGTTTCCTGCCCGGCTATAATTTCCCGCGCCTGCCCATCTCCGCCTTCGTGCCCGGACGGCGCAGCCGCAGGGACCGCAATGAATTCGTGTCGCGCCCCCGTTTCCTCGCCATCACGGAATTCGGGCCCCGCGCCCTGGTCTACCATGAGGGCGCCCGCTACCGGGTCTACAAGGTCAACCTGGATTTCGGCTCGGACGATATCGAAGCCACCCACAACCTGGTCACCGCTACCATGAAACGCTGCCTGCGCTGCGGCTATGCCCATCTCGAACAGGGCGCCAACCTGGTGGAAGTCTGCGACAACTGCGGCGCCGCCCTCGAAGGCGACACACTCATTCCCGAGCTGGTCCATCTCCAGAATGTCAGCCTCAAACTCGCCCAGCGCATCACCTGCGATGAGGAGGAACGGCAGCGCTACGGTTACAAAATGCTGAGCGCCTATCGCTTCCCGGATATGGGCGGCCGGATCGACCGCAAGGACGCCGAGGTGTTCGCGGGAGGCGTTCCCGTCATGCGGCTCAACTATGGGGATGCCGCCTCGCTCTTCCGCATCAACATGGGCTGGGCCAACATGCGGGGAAGCCAGCCGCCGGGATACATGCTCGACCTCGAGCGCGGCTACTGGGCGAAGAATCCCGTGGATGCCGATGACCCGGGCGACGCCGCGGCCGGACGCCTTATGCGCGTGGTGCCCTTCGTGGCCGACACCAAGAACGCCCTGGTCATGCGCTTTGATCCGCCCCGTACCCCCGTGGAAATGGCCGGGCTCCAGGCCGCCTTCAAGGAGGCCATACAGAAGCATTTCCAGATAGAGCCCCGGGAACTGTCCTGCGAGGCCATGCCCGACCGCGACACCCGCCGGGAAATCCTCTTCTTCGAAGCCGCCGAGGGCGGCGCCGGCGTGCTGCGCCAGCTGGTCGAGGACCCGAAAATCATTGCCGCACTCGCCCGCACCGCCCTGGAAATCTGTCACTTCGACCCCGACACCCTGGAGGACCTGCGGCCCGATACCTGCGGCAAGGCCTGCTATGAATGCCTGCTCGATTACGCCAACCAGTGGGACCACCAGGTGCTGGACCGCTACGCCATCAAAACGGTGCTGGAAGAACTGACCCGCGCCGAATGCCGGCCCGCGGGCGGCGTCGGCTCCCGGGCCGGGCGCATGGCCGCCCTACGCAAGCAGTGCGACAGCAAACTGGAACAACGCTGGCTGGAAAATCTGGACGCCCTGCTGCTGAATCCGCCCAGTGACGCCCAGTACCTGATAGCGGCCTGCTCCACCCGCCCCGACTTTTTCTATAAGGAATACAATGCCGCCATTTATATCGACGGCCCGCCCCACGATGAACCGGGGCAACTGCGCAAGGATGAAGAAATCACCCGCGCCCTTATGGAAGCGGGCTATATCGTGGTGCGCTTCCATCATAAAGACGACTGGAACGCTATCTTCCGCGCCCATCCCGACATCTTTGGAGTACCCCGAACATGACCGCTGCAACCTTATCCAAGCCGGGCACGCTCGTGCGCGCCCGGGGCCGCGAATGGGTGGTGCTGCCCGAATCCACCGACGACCTGCTCATGGTCCGGCCCGTGGGCGGCCTCGACGAGGAGATCACCGGTATCCTGCCCGTCATCGAACCCGTCGAATCCGCCGCCTTTCCGCTGCCGTCCCGGGACGACCTCGGCGACTGCCGGTCCGGCGGGTTTCTGCGCGATGCCGCCCGGCTGTCCACCCGTGCCGCCGCGGGCCCCTTCCGCAGCTTCGCCCGCATCGCCGTGGAGCCGCGCCCCTATCAACTGGTGCCCCTCATGATGGCCCTGAAGCTGGACCCCGTGCGCCTGCTCATCGCTGACGACGTCGGCATCGGCAAGACCGTGGAAGCCGCGCTCATCGCCCGGGAAATGCTGGACCGAGGCGAAATCAATCGTTTCGCCGTACTGTGCCCGCCCCACCTGGCCGAGCAGTGGCAGAAGGAACTGGCGGAAAAGTTTCATATCGAGGCCGAACTGGTCCTCAGCAGCACCATCCAGCGGTTGGAACGGAATCTGCCCATCGGCGTGTCCGTGTTTGACCGGCACAAGGTCGTTGTCGTTTCCACCGACTTCATCAAGAGCGACCGCCACGCCGCCGACTTTGAACTCAAATGCCCCGAGTTCGTCATCGTGGACGAAGCCCACGGATGCACCCTCGCCGGCGGCATCGGCCGCGGCCGCCAGCAGCGCTTCAATCTCATCCGCAAAATCGCCGCGAATCCCGAACGCCATGTCCTCCTCGTCACGGCCACGCCCCACAGCGGCAACGAACAGGCCTTCCGTTCTCTGCTCGGCCTGCTCGACGAGGAATTCTTCGACCTGCCCGTGGACATCGCCCGCGAGGCGCGCGAAGGGGTCCGGCGCAAACTCGCCCGTCACCTCGTGCAGCGCCGCCGCGCCGACATCCGCCAGTACCTGGAAACGGACACCACCTTCCCGTCCCGCCTGGACAAGGAGGAAACCTTTACCTTCAGCCCGGAATACCGTGCCCTCTTCAATGACATTGTCGCCTTCGCCCGCGAATTTGTCGCCGAAGCCGGGGGCGGCGAACGCCGCCAGCGGGTCCGCTACTGGTCAGCCCTCGCGCTGCTGCGCTGCGTGTCCTCCAGTCCCGCCGCCGCCGTGGCCACCCTGCGCAGCCGCGCCGCCGTGGAGGAGGTGGACCTGGGGGAGATGGACGAGGTCGGCTGCCGGACCGTACTGGACCAGGACGATGTGGACGACCTTGCCGCCGTGGACTTCAGCCCCGGCGCGGATTCCGCCGAAGAGGGGGACGCCGTGCGCCGCAGGCTGCTGGCCTTCGCCCGGCGCGCCGATGCCCTGGCCGGCGCCGCCGACGCCAAACTGAAAGGCGCCGTCCGCGAAGTGAAGGCCCTCATCAAGGACGGGTTCCAGCCCATTGTCTTCTGCCGTTTCGTGGATACGGCCGAATATGTGGCGCGCCAACTCCGCGAAGCCCTGCCCGACAAGGTACGCGTCGAGGCCGTCACCGGCCTGCTGCCGCCCGCCGAACGGGAGGCCCGCATCCAGGGGCTGGCGGAGGGTGGGGGAGACTATGTCCTCGTCTGTACCGACTGCCTGTCCGAGGGTGTCAACCTCCAGGACGCTTTCAATGCCGTCTTCCATTACGACCTCTGCTGGAATCCCACCCGCCACGAACAGCGCGAAGGCCGCGTGGACCGCTTCGGCCAGAAACGGCCCGAAGTCCGCGTTATCACCTACTACGGCGAGGACAATCCCATTGACGGCGTCATTCTCGAAGTCCTCATTCGTAAGCACAAAAATATCAAGAGTGACCTCGGCGTGACCGTCGCCGTGCCCGGCTCCAGCGAACAGATAGCGCGCACCCTCTTCGAAGGCGCCCTGTTCCGCGAAATGACCTCGGGGCGGACCGACAAAGACCAGGAGCTCTTTGACTTCATGGAAAAAGACAACCCCGTTGTTACCGAGTTTCACGCCGCGTGGGAAAACGCCCGGGAAAAGGAGCGGGCCAGCCGCTCCCGTTTCGCCCAGCATACCCTGGACAAGGACGCCGTCGCCGCGGAACTGCGCAGTGTCCGCGAGGCCATCGGCCGCAACGAGGACGTTGCCCGCTTCTTCAAAACCGTGCTCCAGGCGGCCAACGTCCCCATGAAAGAAAAGGACGGGGCCGTCACCGTGCACATCAGCGAAGAGACGCCCCGCGCCCTGCGCCAGGCCCTCGGCCGCGACGGCCCCTTCTCCGGCCGCTTCGACCTGCCCCTCCGGGAAGGGGAATGCTACCTCGGCCGCACCAGTCCCGTCGTGGAAGGCCTCGCCGGCTGGACCCTCGACCAGGCCCTCGACCCCGTCGCCCGCGACGCCCGCGCTGTCGCCGCACGCTGCGGCGTCATGTCCACCGCCGCCGTCTCCGTACGCACCACCCTGGTCCTGGCCCGGTTCCGCTATCACCTGCGCAAGGCGGGCGCCGACGCCGAAACCATCCTCTGCGAAGAAATCGTGCCCCTCGCCTGCACCGGCCCGGCCACGGCGCCTCAGTGGCTCGCCCCCGAAGAAAGCGACGCCCTGCTGGCCGCGACCCCCGACAAAAACCTCATCCCCACCGCCATTGACCAGCAGCTTACCCTGCTCCTGGACGCGCTCGTCCCGTTTCAGCAATCCCTGGCCAACATTGCCGCCCAACGCGCCCAGGCCCAACTCGAAGCCCACGAACGCGTCCGCGAAGCCTCCAAAACCAAAGGCCGCGCCACCATCGAACCCGTCCTCCCCGCGGACATCCTCGGCGCCTACGTACTGTTACCGAAACTTCCGGGAGAAAAGGCATCATGAATCGCCGAAAACTATTAACCGTGATTTCCGCTGGTGAAGATTCACATCAGCAGTTCAAGGTGAACATCACCAACGCTGATTCTCTGGCCGCGGATATGGTGGCCTTTTCAAATTCCAAAGGGGGCGTAATACTAATTGGCGTTGCGGATGATGGCGCTACGCCCGGGTTAGCCCCCTCGGATGTGAGACGCTTAAACCAACTCATCAGTAACGCGGCCACACAACATATGCGCAGTCCTGTTTCGCCTGCCACAGAAAATATTGCTGTGGGTGAAGGACGCGTCGTTATTGCACTTACCATCAGCGAAGGCTTGGATAAACCCTATTTTGACCGGAACGGTGTTATCTGGGTCAAGGCCGGCAGCGACCGCCGCAGAATCCAATCGAAAGAAGAACTACGACGGCTTTTTCAGATGACCGACCAATTTCATGCCGATGAATTACCGACGAAAGCCGGACCCGAAGCGTTGGACAAACTGCGGTTTCGGGATTATCTGCGGGACGTCCACCAACTTGACTATCCTGATAACCCTGAAGAACTCGTCCGGCTGTTGCGCAATCTCAATCTTGCCACGGATACCGGCGTTCTCAATCTTGCAGGACTTCTGTTATTTGCCGAACAGCCGGAACGATTCAAACCGCAGTTCATTCTTAAAGCAATCCGATATCCGGGTAAAACCATACATGCCGACAAATACCTCGACACCGAGGATTTCGCCGGGCCAGTACGTCAGGTATTTGATGGCGCCATGGGATTCATCCAACGCAATCTCCACAAGATTCAGGCGGGACGCGGCGTGAATGCTCCGGGCACGCCTGAGATTCCCGTCCTGGTATTCGAAGAACTCCTGGTCAATGCCCTCGTGCATCGCGATTATCTCATCAGCGCGCCCATACGACTTTTTATCTTTGATGACCGTATCGAAATTGTCAGCCCAGGACATCTGCCCAATCACCTCACAGTGGAACAAATCCGCGCAGGAAACTCGAATATCCGCAACCCCATACTCATTTCCCATGTGGCCAAGGGACTTTTACCCTATCGCGGACTTGGTTCTGGCATCAAAAGGGCCCTGGAGCATTGGCCTCAAATTGAGTTTACCGATAACCAGGAAGGCTGCCTGTTCACGGCAACCATCACGCGAAAACGTAAGGCAACCACAGAGAAAATCAGAGTATCAAAATCGTCACGGCTAGAGTCAAGGGCCCAGTCAAGGGCCCAGTCAAGGGCCCAGTCAGGGCCAGAGTCAGAGGGACAGTCCACAGCAGTTCTGGAACTGTTGTACTGGGACGGGAATGTTTCGGCGAATCAGTTGGCGGAAAAACTGGGATTACAGTCAAAAACAGGCGCATTCAAAAGGACTTTACAAGAACTGCTTGAACAGAAATTCGTTGAATACACTATTCCTGAAAAACCTCAAAGCCGCATGCAAAAATACCGACTTACGGAAGCAGGACGGAAACGAATTAAAGATATCGAAATGGGCTCAGAAGAATGAAGTTCAATACGCAGAAAACCATGCCTGGGACTGGTGTCACGGCCCGAGTTACGGCTGGAGTCCCGGTTAGAGTCACGGCTGGAGTCAGGATTGAACACAACCGCACAAGTCACCGCATAAGTCACCGGCAACAATTCCCATCTCCCTTCAAACTTCATACTTTAACCTTCATCCTTTTTCCCCTATACCCTATACCCTATACCCTACACCCTAACCCCTATTCCCTTACTCCCTATCTCCCTATCACCCTACTCCCTGCTTACAACCCACCTGCTAATGGAGAGCAACTGTAATGCGTGTTCCCATAGAACAACTCCTTAAAAGCCCTGAGTCCAAGACGCTGGAATTTAAGCGTGATCTTTCTTCGCCCCAAAATATGCTCAAAACGATTATCGCCTTCGCAAATTCCGCTGGGGGCACGTTAATGATTGGGGTAGCCGACAAGAATCAGAAAATCGTTGGCGTTGCCAATCCATTGAATGAAGAAGAACGCTTGTGTAACCTGATTTCAGACAGCATTGAACCGCGGCTGGTGCCCAATATTGAAGTAATATCTCATAAGAAAAAGACCATGCTCGCAGCAGAAGTATATCCCAGCGGCACGCGCCCGCACTGGCTGAAGGCCGAAGGACCGCTGGAGGGGGTATATGTCCGCCTGGGTTCAACAAATCGCAAAGCCGACCGCGCATTGGTGGAAGAGTTGAAACGTTCCTCGTCCGGCACTTCCTTTGACGAAATGCCCATGCCAACGCTGAAAAAAGATGCCCTTGATATTCGGAAAGCGCGAGAATTGTTCAAGGGAATCCGTCTACTGAAAGAGAAAGATTTGCTCACCCTGAAACTATTAACAAAAGAACAGGGGGGACTGGTTCCAACGGTTGGCGGCATGCTGCTCTTCGGGATTGACCGGGAACTCCATTTTGCGGACGCATGGGTCCAATGCGCCCGGTTTGAAGGCACTACCAAAAGCACCATCCTTGACCACATTGAAATACATGAACATCTCCCCCTTGCGGTCGAGCAAGCCATTGCCTTTGTCCGGAAACATTCCATGCGTGGCGCCGATCTCTCCAATATTCGGCGACGCGATGTCTGGAATATCCCGCCCGCCATCGCGCGCGAGGCCATTATTAATGCCGTCGTCCATGCCGATTATTCGCAGCAGGGCGCGCCCATTCGCGTCGCCATTTATGATGACCGTGTCGAAATTGAGAACCCGGGAATCCTGTTGCCGGGACTCACCTTGGAAGATGTGTTTCAGGGAATCTCCAAGTTGCGCAACAAGGTCATTGGCAGGGTCTTTCGCGAACTGGGTCTGATCGAACAGTGGGGAAGCGGTATCCGCCGCATTTTTAACGAAGTCCGACGGTTGGGACTGCCGGAACCGTCCATCGAGGAAATCGGCATGCGGTTGCGTTTCACCCTGTATTTAACGCCGCGAAAAATGCAACGCGCCAAGGATAGTAACGGTACAGCGGATCAAGTTTCCGATCAAGTTGCCGGGGTAGGTACCGGGGAAGTTGCAGGGGTAGGTATCGGGGAAGTTGCCGGGGCAGGTACCCCGCAAGTCACCCCGCAAGGTACCCCGCAAGTTGCCCCGCAAGTCACCCCGCAAGTCAGAAGGCTCATCGCATGTATAGATGGAGCAATGAATCGTAACGAACTTATGAAGGCCCTTGAATTGATTGACAGAATGCATTTCAGTCGCGAGTATCTGTACCCAGCCCTACAGGCAGGCCTTGTCGAAATGACCATCCCCGAAAAGCCGAACAGCCCCAAACAACAATACCGCCTGACAGAAGCTGGCCGAAACCTGGCGAAGCATATCAGCAAGGAAGTAAAACAATGAAGTTCAATACGAGGCAAACCACGCCTGGGACTGGTGTCACGGCCCGAGGCACGGCTAGTGTCACGGCCCGAGTCGCGGCTAGAGTCAGGGTTGAGCACAACCGCATAAGTCACTGCACAAGTCGTCCCTTCAACCTTCACACTTCAGCCTTCATCCTTCTTCCCCTATTCCCTATCTCCCTACTCCCTGTCCCCTATCCCGAAGGGATAACCCATGTCACGCCGTAACACCACCGACTTCCAGACCATCCACTCCGAAGGCGGCCTGCTGCCACCCGACCTGCTCCGTCGTCTCCTTGACCCCAAGGAAAAGATCCCCGGCACACAACCCGAAGACTACGGCCTGCCCAAAGGCGAACGCATCAACGAAGTCATCACCCAGTCCTGGAACC
>JAKJCY010000011.1 GCA_022706235.1 Candidatus Hydrogenedentota bacterium
CGAGTTGTTGGCGTAAAGCCAATAAGGACAAGGAACGTAGAAGCGGCATCCTGCCGCTTTGCATCAAGACGGACATGGGGGCCGCAGTCACCATGGAAGCGGCAAGATGCCGCTTCTACGATCTCGCCATTCCTTACGTGCGGATTTAGGACACCCGTTTACTGTTGAGCGTATACACGGGGTATGATAAGATAAGGAATGAGATACATGTACTGATATGGGCTTTGCCCACGAACCCGTGCAGCGTCATTGCGAGCAACGCGAAGCAATCTTGTTACCGCAGATTGCTGCGTCGGGCTGGCGCCCTCCTCGCAATGACGACGCGCTTAAACTTTTTTGTTTTGATCGCGGTTTCTGAATGGTAAGGCATTAACAGCAAGCGGCATTTATGGATCGAGTAGCAATACATTCTGATATTCTCTGCTGGGCGCTGGAGCGCAGCGGCAAAACACCGGCTGCTTTCGCAAAAAAGTTCCCGAAACTTGAGGCGTGGTTATCCGGCGCGTTATTGCCTACGTTCGGGCAATTGGAGGCTTTTGCCAAGGCAACCTATACGCCCATCGGTTTTTTCTTTCTGCCGGAACCACCGGATGAATCGCTGCCCATCCCTGATTTCCGCACCTTTTCGAACATGTCTGTGGAGCGTCCAAGCGCCAATCTGCTGGACACGCTGTATACCATGCAGCGGCGGCGGGACTGGCTGCGCGAGGTCCTGATTGAAGAAGACGCCTCCCCGCTGGATTTTGTGGGCAGTGCGCGGCTGAGCGATCCCCCGGAAAGCATTGGCCGGGAGATGCGCCGTATGGTCGGGCTGGAAGACGGCTGGGCGGCGGAGGTGCGCACCTGGACCAGCGCTGTGGGTGAACTTCGTCGGGCAATCGAAGAATTAGGGGTGCTGGTGGTGATTAACGGCGTGGTGGGCAATAACACCAGCCGCAAACTGGATGTGCATGAGTTTCGAGGGTTTGCCCTCTGCGACGCCTACGCCCCCGCAATCTTTGTGAATGGCGCTGATTTTGAGTCGGCCAAGATGTTTACCCTCGCCCATGAACTTGCCCACCTCTGGATTGGCGAGGAAGGGGTCTCCGGGTTTGAGGGCATTGTTGTAGCGGGTAACGCTGTGGAGAAGTTCTGTGACAAGGCTGCGGCTGAATTCTTGGTTCCTGCACAGGAATTACACGGGGTATGGTCCAAGGTAAAACACAAGGAATCTCCGTTTCAAGCAATTGCCCATCAATTCAAGGTGAGTCCGATTGTGGCTGCACGCCGTGCATGGGATCTACGACTGATTGGTCGGGAGCACTTTTTCACATTCTACAAGGACTATACCGCAGCGGAGCACCAAAAAAAATCCGTAAAGAAAGGCGGCGGCGATTTCTATAGCAACCAGAATACACGAGTGGGCATGCGTTTCGCGTCGGAAGTGATTCGGGCGGCAAAGGAAGGGCGCATACAATACCGGGAGGCCTACAGTTTGACAGGGCTTTACGGTAATACCTTCAAGAACTACGTACAACATCTCGGGTTTGACATGCTATGAGCGCATCAGGCCCGTATCTCATGGATGCCGATGTATTCATCCAGGCAAAGAACCAATATTATGCCTTCCCCATCTGCCCGGGTTTCTGGGACAGCCTTATCGGCCGCTATGAAACCGGGGATGTTTTCAGTATTGACCATATCAAGCAGGAACTCCTGCGCGGAGACAAGGAAGAGGATTTGGTCAAGTGGGTAAAGAAGAAAGTACCCAAGGGATTCTTTCTCACGACACAGGAACAAGCCGTTATTGAGCATTATAAAAACATCATGTTGTGGGTACAGCGCAGCGTGCAGTTTTCGGATGCTGCCAAAGCGAAATTCGCGACGGAGGCTGATGGTTGGCTGGCGGCGTACGCGAAGGCACATGATTATGTGGTGATTACCGGAGAACAGTACAGGCCGGAAGTCAAATCTCGGGTTCCTCTACCCAATGTGTGCAAGGCATTTGATGTTGAATGTTGCGAGGTGTTTCGAATGCTGACCAATTTGAGGGTACAATTTGGATGGAAAAGATAGGATACCACCATGCCGGGGCAACACACTGAACAGGCTTTTGAAACAGCCATAGAGGAATACCTGATAACCCATGGCGGGTATCGGCAGGGGGATCCGGCCGCCTTTGACCTGGAACGCGGTCTTTTCTCGGGGAATGTGCTGGCCTTTATCAATAAATCGCAGCCGAAGGAGTGGGCATACCTGGCAGGCATCCAGAAGGACAAGGCGGAAACAACGCTGCTGGACTCGCTTTGCAGCGCACTGAACTCGGAGCATGAGGGCTGTCTTGCCGTGCTGCGGCATGGCTTCAAATGTTTCGGGAAACTGTTTCGCGTGGCCTACTTTTCCCCGGCCAGTGGTATGAACCCGGACACGCAGGCGCTCTATGCAGCCAACGACCTGACCGTAACAAGGCAGCTGCATTATTCAAAGAAACATAACAACAGCCTCGACGTAACCCTGGCATTGAACGGTATCCCCGTGGCGACGGTGGAACTGAAGAACCCGATGACGGGCCAGACATGGCGTAATGCCATCCATCAGTACAAGTATGACCGTGACCCGGGCGACCTGATCTTCCAGTTCCGGAAGCGGACACTAGTCCATTTTGCCGTGGATACGGACGAGGTATACATGACCACGCGCCTGTCGGGCAAGCATACCTACTTCCTGCCCTTCAACCGGGGCTGCGGCGGCGGCGCGGGCAATCCGGACAATCCGAACGGGTATAAAACCGCCTATCTCTGGAAACAGGTGCTGGCACGGGACAGTTTTCTCGATATCCTGGCGCGGTTCATTCATCTGCAAGTGAAAGAGAAGAAACTGGGTGACAAGAAGGTGAAGCGGGAGACCCTGATCTTCCCGCGCTATCACCAGCTTGATTGCGTGCGTGCCGTAGTAATTCATGCCCGTGACAACGGCACCGGCCATAACTACCTGGTCCAGCACTCCGCCGGGAGCGGCAAGTCGAACTCCATCGCCTGGCTCGCCCATCGCCTCGCAACGCTGTATAACACTGCCGATGAGAAGGTGTACGATTCGGTGATTGTGGTCACGGACCGGGTGGTACTCGACCAGCAACTCCAGAACTCCATCTACCAGTTTGAGCATAAGCAGGGCGTGGTGCAGAAGATTGATACCGACTCGACACAACTTGCCGAGGCACTTACTGCGACGGTGCCCATTATCATTACTACCCTGCAGAAGTTCCCCTTCGCAACGGATAAGATGGGGGGACTTGAGAAGAAGAAGTATGCGGTTATCATTGACGAGGCGCACAGTTCGCAGGGTGGTGAAACGGCTACGGAGATGAAGGGCGTGCTCGCGGAGGCGTATGTGCGTGAGGAAGCGGCAAAGTTTCGTACTGAAAATGACCTTCCCGATTACGAGGAAGAAATTGTCAAGACGATGCTGAAACGGGGCAAGCAGCCCAATATCAGTTTCTTCGCCTTTACCGCAACGCCGAAATACAAGACGCTGGAGGTGTTCGGCCAGCCCGGCGCAGACGGCAAGCCGCAACCGTTCCACCTGTACAGCATGCGCCAGGCCATTGATGAGGGGTTTATCCTGGACGTGCTCAGGAATTATACGACCTACAAGCGTTACTACCGGTTGATCAAATCCATCGAAGACGACCCGCAGGTAAACAAGCGTAAAGCGGCACAGGCCCTGGCGCGGTTCATGAGCCTGCATCCCCATAACATTGCCCAGAAGACCGAGGTGATAGTGGAGCATTTCCGGCAGTTCACCATGCACAAGATTGGCGGCAAGGCAAAGGCGATGGTGGTGACTTCCAGCCGTCTGCATGCCGTCAAGTATAAACTGGCCTTTGACAAGTATATCGCGGAAAAGGGATACACGGGCATCAAAACGCTGGTGGCATTCAGCGGCACGGTAACAGACCCCGATATGCCGGGCATGGAATATACCGAAACCGGCATGAACGTGGACAGCAAGGGCAAGCGTATCGGGGAGAAGGAACTGCCGGAGCGTTTCGGTAGCGATGCGTACCAGGTGCTGCTGGTGGCGGAGAAGTACCAGACCGGGTTTGACCAACCGCTGCTGCATACCATGTATGTGGATAAGCGGCTTGCGGGCATCCAGGCGGTGCAGACCCTGTCCCGTTTGAACCGCACCGCCCACGGTAAGGAAGAGACCTTTGTCCTGGATTTCGTGAACAATGAAGACGATATCCGGGAGGCGTTCCAGCCGTTCTACGAACAGACCACCATCGGGGAACAGGCGGAAGCACAGCAATTGTACGAACTGCAGTCGAAACTGGATTCGTACCAGGTGTACTACAAGGCCGAAGTGGAGGAATTCTGCAAGGTCTTCTACAAACCGAAACCCAACCAGACTGCGGCAGACCATGGCCAGATGAATAAATGCATAGACCCGGCGGTGGGCAGGTTCAAGCAACTGGAAGAAGAGATGCGGGAGGCCTTTCGCAAGGAGTTGACCGCTTTCCGAAACCTGTATGCTTTCATGGCCCAGATCATTCCCTTCCAGGATTCGGAGCTGGAGAAGTTGTACTCCTATATCAGAATGCTTCTGGTGAAACTGCCCAAGGGCGGCCGGGGGCCGATGTATAACTTCGACGATGATATTGCCTTGAAGTATTACCGGCTCCAGAAAATCAGCGAGGGTTCCATTCAACTGGAGGCGGGCAAGCAGGAACCCGTATCCGGACCGACCGCGGTAGGAACGGGCCAGGCAAAAGGCCCTGAAATCGAATTATCCAAACTGATTGATATTCTGAACGAACGGTTCGGCACCGAATTCAAGCCCGGTGATCAACTGTTCTTCGAGTCCATCCGGGAAGATGCCGTTGCCGACGACGGGCTGCGCCAGGCGGCCCTGGCAAACACCATGGAAAACTTCGGATTCGTATTCAGCAAAGCCCTCGAAAGCCTCTTCATCGACCGCATGGACCAGAACGAAGAAATCACCAGCAAGTTCATGAATGAAAACCAGTTCCGCGATGCCGTGAGCCGGCACCTGTTAAAAGAGGTGTACCATCAGATCAGGCAAGGACACCCCGATACGGTATGACGTTGTACTTTTGCTCTTCATTGTCAAACCTGAGGAACCCGACGGCCGTTTTTTTTACAGGCACGGAAACCAAGGGCAAAGAGGACTACGAAAAAAAAGATGAGAGACCAGGAACACTATCAGCATGTTTCAGGTCCCCGGGATTCCTTCTCTGCTCAGGAATCTGTCGAACCACTCGACCATATCCGTAGCCGCTTCTTGCGCCACATCATCGGCATAAGGGGCGTCGAACCCGTGCGGCCCACCCGGCGCGGTGCAGAGCGCAGCTTCCACTCCCACCTCATGCAGGAGTCTTTCAAACGCCACGGATTGAGGATAGAGATCATCCGCGTCGCCGCATAAGAACAGGGTGGGAACACTGTCTGCCGTTACATGATATTTGGGCGAGATGTGGCGAATGAGCGCATCAAGCTCCAGCCCTTCCCGCATCCCCGTGAAGAAATGAAAACCGAGCCGCATCCTCGGAAGAATCGTTTCCAGGCATGGCATGCCAAGCGCCATGGCGATCAAGGGTCCGAGTTGCATGTCAGGGAGCGTCTCCTCCAGATCGTACACACCGTAATAGGGCGCGGCGACCAGCACGTCGGAGTCGTATTGCGAATCCGCGTGTCCGGTGGGAACAAAGAAGGGGTCGTCGCTGGCCCATGCCACCATGGCGGCAAGGTGTCCCCCGGCGGAACCGCCAGTCACCCCTACTCGAGTCGGATCACCGCCGAATTCCGGCGCATGTTCCTTGGCCCAGATTACTGCTCCCATCACGTCCTCGATCTGGGTCTGAATCGGATACTTGGGCGCCAGACGGTAGTTGACGTTGAAAACCACATAGCCATGATTCGCCAGATACTTGCTCCGGAAGACCTGATGCGACATGTCCTTATCCCCCGCAAACCAGGCGCCGCCATGGATGTTGACCACCATCGGCTGAAGTCCTTCGTGCTCGTTATAATAGACATCCAGGGTGAGCAGTTCCTGGTCGGGTTCGTCTGGCGCATAGGGGACTCCAAGCCTTTCAAAGTCACAAAGAGCGCCGTAGTCCTCAATGGAACCGTGCTCCTCCGCGTATTGGGCTGCCAAACGTTCGGCGTAGGCATCAAACACTTCACTTACACACCCGGTCAAGATCAGAGGAGGAACCAGAATCATCATGACAATGGTTGTTCGCATTAAATTTCCCATGCTGAAATCCTTTCCTCGCCGCCCTATATGTCCTCTTGTCCGCCTCTTCGTCGGGAGACATTCCGGCCAACATGATCTTAGAAAATCATACGGATTCCGGGGAAATCATATCCAACTATCATGAGAAATACACGCGGGAAATCCCCGCCGATACATGGTGCATCATCGGGTGCTTACTGGTAATCCTATACGATTGCGCTGAGTAACGCCGTATGACTCTATCCAACCATCATCTCACGCAAATCCTTTGTTCTGGTATGATGCCGGAAACCAATGCGGAAAGGCAACCCATGTGCGACGTTCAAGGAAAAGGGAATTCTACCGCGTGGTGACGGCGCCCGTGCCTTGGCGTCTCCTGAAAAACTAGATCGTAACACGTTGGTAATATAAAACTTAACTGAACTCGGGTCTTTCGCGAATCATCTCGATTACGAGATACGAGTATGAGCATGAAACACGAATCGAAGCAATCGTCTTCGTGCTCGTAATCGTAAAGTTTCTTTCGACAAATACCCCCGGTACGCCGGGGTGTGCGGCTCTTAACGTGTGAAGCACCGGCCGGGGGGAGCAAGACCGGCCCTTGGTCCAATCGGGCCACGCGCGTAGCGAGTATCTGACCGATAGCACGTCACGAAATGATGGTCCATGATTTGATTCATTCTACGCTGATCCGTCATGATAAAACCCGACTATGGATAAGCCAACCTTATATCTGGAAACAAGCATCCCCAGTTTTCTGCTGGCGGAACCGTCGCGCGACCTTGTGGCCAGTGCCAGACAGGAGATCACGCGCACATGGTGGCGGCGCGATCACGCACGGTTCACCGTGTTCATATCCGACACCGTCATTAACGAAGCGCAACAGGGAAATCGTTCGGCCGCGCAGAGACGCTGCGATTTTCTTGAACCGTTCCAGATTCTCGCTACAACGAGCGAAGTGGACCGCTTAGCCGCGCTGTATGCCTATAAGCATATTGTTCCCGCGCAGAAGATTGGCGATGCGCTGCATCTTGCGTTTGCGAGCCTGTATCGTATGGATTTCCTATGCACGTGGAATCTCAAACATATCGCGAACGCCTTTGCGCTTCGTCGCCTGCGCGTGTTGAACGAGAAACAAGGGTTATTCACTCCGGAGATATGCACGCCGGAGCAGTTATTGGGAGAATGAAACATGGACACGGACCCGATTCTGCGGGAAGTACATCAAATGAAAGACCTATTCGCGCGATCAATGGGATACGACCTGTCGAGGATGTGTGAACGGCTCCGCGAGGACGCGGAGAAACATCCCGAACGCATGGTCTATCCTCCGTCCCAAACGGCCGCACCGGTCAAGCGCCGGACGGTCACCCGAAAGACCGCGAAATGAGGACTATTCAGCAATACGCCACCCTCACTCAAGTGGTCAGTAGCGCCGCGGCCACGAAAAGTGAAATCGAAGGCGAAGGCCTCGAATGCGGCAAGTCCTACCGGTTCCATGTCCGTGCTGTATGAGCCAGCGAAACGGGCCGCTGGTCCGACCAACGACCCAACAAGGCCCCTGCGTCGTCTACTTCGACTGGAAAGCCCCCGTTCCCGGCAAAGGCAGTGCGGTGCGCTCCTGCATCGTCCTCTGCCGCGAACACGCCCTCGGCCAACCTTTTACCGACTGGCTTCAAGCCGGCCTCGTGCTCGAAAGCGGAATTAACCTTACAAACCAGCCAAGATTTATTCAACTCGAACATCGTATAATAGCCGTCAACGCCAGCGGCACCGGCGTGCCGAGTAATGTTGTGGCGATGGTGTTATGGCCATAACGTTATCAGCAATACCACGAAGACACACGAAAAAGAAAGGGATTTAAATAGGAACAATGAACAGGACGAAATATTGGATGTTATCAAGAGTATTCGTGATCTGCAGGTAGATGTATTTGAGAAACTATCTTCTATAGATGACAATCTAAAAGCACTTTATCAAATTATCGAAGAAAGACTTCCCAAAAGGTCAAGGTATTGAAGAAAGATTTCCCAAAAGATTAGGGTAGTGAAGAAAGACTTCCCAAAGACTGATGGGGTGTTATTGTAAGATATAATTTCGAGCTTACAAAAGTACATAAAAAAATAAGCGCAACATCGCGGAGGGTTTGGATGTAGTTTGTCTTGGTTGTTGCACGTGCCTATAATGGAGGCAGCATGCGAGTGCTGGCGTTACCCGCAAGCCAAAGAACGTCTTGAGGGTATGTTATTCACGCTTCAGCGTGCGGTAGGCGCAAGGTCCTTGAAAAGCACGCTGAAACGTGAACAACATACAAACTTTCTGATTGTTTATAATAGAACAATATCGATTCGGTGTTACTTTTACGTTCAGCCCTGGCGCCGTGATAAGGAAAAGAAACAGCATGAATACAGTTCAAGTGATGGAAAATGGCGCGCTGCGTTTGCCTCCTGAGATCGCTTCGCGTCTCAATGCACAGCCCGGCGACCGCATCTCGGCCGAAGTGGACGAGATCGGTGTACTTCACCTGTATCCTCAAACAGCTCAAATTGACGATGTGTGCGGCATGTTGCATCCCCCGAATAATGCCCACGTTACTGTCGAGCAGATGGACGCCTCGCTGGCGGAAGCGTTTCGCCGGGGTGAAGTATGAAAGCGATTGACACCAATGTGTTGGTCCGCTTTCTTGTTCGCGACGATGCGGATATGACCGAGAGGGCGCGGCGTATTTTCGAACAAGCGCGGGACAGGTCGGAACCCTTACTCATTTCAACCCTTGTTTTGCTGGAGACATTTTGGGTATTGCGTTCCTCATACGCTTTTTCTCGCGAGGCTATTGTCGAGTCAGTAAAGCAACTGCTCATTCTACCTGCGGTTACTTTTGAATCTTATGGCCTTATACGCGCGTTTATTCATGAGGCGACAGCTGCCGACACGGATCTTGCGGACATCCTAATCGGCTTACAGGCAAAAACTGCGGGGGCGGAAACAACCATGACCTTTGACAACAAGGCAGCCAAAAGCGCTCTCTTCACAATGATGCCATGAAACGAGTTCTTTCATACGCACAACTGTCAATACTTCTGGCTCTATGTGGCATTGCGGCGCATTCCCAAGACGGTATGTTTTTCGCCAAACCGCATCGCGCTGAAGTGGGCATGGTGGTGGATGGGTTTTTGTACATCGATGCGGAAGATTTTGCTGAGTACGGTGGCTGGCGTATGGATACACAGTTCGTCCACTTGATGGGGTCGCCGTATCTCATGGCCACAGGCATTGGGACGCCGGTGGATGATGCTAAAACCACCTTCAGCAATCCTGAAACCGGCACCTATCATGTATGGGTTCGGGCGCGGAATTGGGTCAAAGCATTTGCGCCGGGCCGTTTTCAGGTGAACATTAACGGAACTCCGCTTGACAAGGAGTTCGGTGCGGCGGATACGGACCAATGGACGTGGGAATATGGCGGCGTGGTCGAATTGGACAAGGGATCGGTGGCGCTGGCGCTGCATGATCTTACCGGCTACTATGGCCGCTGCGACGCCATTTTGCTGACCACGGATGCGGCCTATACCCCACCCGAATGCAAGAAAGCGGTGTGTGAGGAACGCGCCCGTCTGCTGGGGCTTTCTATGGAGCCCGCCCTGGCCGGCGATTTTGATGTGATTGTCGTGGGCGGCGGACCCGCCGGGACCCCGGCGGCCCTGGCAGCCGCACGCAGGGGCGCAAAAACCGCGCTGATCCAGAACCGTCCCACCCTGGGCGGCAATGCGAGCGTGGAGTGCGGCGTGGGTCTGCAAGGGGCGGGGTGGCATCACCCCGGCTGGCGCGAAACCGGCATCATCGAGGAAGCGGGACGCATCCGCATGGCCCGGGGCGACCATCATTACAGTTATGCCTTCCAGGAGCTCTGTGAGGCCGAGGAGAACCTGTCCGTTTTCTTCAACCAGCATGTCTTTGACGCGATCATGGAAAACGAAGCGCAAATCAAGGGCGTCAATGCGGTGAGCACACTTACCGGCGCAATTACGGAATACCACGGGACAATATTTATTGACTGTACCGGCGATGGATGGTTGGGTTACTTTGCCGGTGCGGAATATCGGTACGGGCGTGAAGCGCGTTCAGAGTTTAACGAGAGCCTTGCCCCCGAAAAAGCAGATGATATCACCATGTCCGGCTGCCTGATGGGCGACGGGTTGGGAAACTTGACGGCCTTTCGCGCGGAAAAGACCGATGCGCCCGTGCCCTTTACTCGGCCGCCTTGGGCCGGGGAAATTACCACGCTGGAGAGTCCCGGCAGAAATTTCGGTTCCTTTGATCGGGGGCTGTGGTGGATGGAACATCCGGGAGATATCAACAACATCTGGGAGGCAGAAGAAGCACGGGACGAACTGATCAAGGTAACCTTCAGTTACTGGGATTATATTAAAAACAGGAGCCGGGTCAAGGAAGAGGCCGAAAACTATGCGCTGGTAACCATCCCCATCATGAACGCCAAGCGGGAGAGCAGAAGGCTGGTAGGGGATTACATAATGACGCAACAGGACTGTGAAGCAGGCCGCATGTTCACGGACCGGATAACGCATACGGGATGGCCCATGGATATTCATCATGTGGAGGGCATTTACTCCGGCGCTGAAGGCAGTTTCGATTTTCAAACGGGCGTTCCCATCGGTTCGGTGCCCTTCAGGAGCCTGTACTCCAAAACTATAAACAACCTCATGATGGCCGGCCGCTGTGGCAGTTTCTCCCGGATCGCATTGGGTAGCGTGCGCGTCATGAGCACCCTCGCAACCCTTGGCCAGGCGGCAGGAACAGCTGCCGCGATGTGTGTCGCTAAAGAGATAACCCCACGCGACATCTACCAAAACCATATCCAGGAACTCCAGCAGACCCTCCTTAAATACGACCAGACCCTCCCCGGTATCAAAAACGAAGACCTGGAAGACCTGGCCAGAAGTGCCACGGTCACCGCTTCAACCACCCTTTCGCAGGACGTGATGGACTTGGATGCGATTAGTATTACGCGCCCCATCCCATTGAACATGACGCGCGCGGTGGTTATACCGACCGCTGAGTTGAAGAAACTGGATATTGTAGCGTTGTTTTTTGAATCCACGGCCCCGGTGTCACGTCAACTCGCCGTGCATATTGAGGGACTGAAGGAGGCAACGCAACTAGAGGCGGAAATGTCCTTTGGAACCTGGCCGGTCGAAGTTGCTGCGACTTCAAAAGGCTGGGTGCAGCTGCCTGTCGATATTGCCATTCCCTCGGATATCGCTTTCCTCCGTTTCAGACTCCCCAAAACCCCTGATATATCCTGGCCCACCATGTCGAAAAGTTATTTCGCCGGAGGCAGGACTTATGGAGACGGTGAAGCGACGACCTATCGGAGGGACGAGTTCTATGCCATCGCTACGACCCCTGTAATAAGTGATGCGATATATGAACCTGAAAACGTCGTCAATGGCTGGACCCGCCTGAAAGAAAACCCCGCCAGTTTATGGGCCTCCGATTCGGCAGCAGCCTTTCCGCAGTGGCTCGAACTGGATTTCGGTAACGCCATCGAATTCAATACGGTATACCTGACCTTCGATACAGACCTCAGCACCCAGATAACCGGCGCGGCATATCCGAAAGAATGTGTGAAGGATTACGAACTTTCTTTCTGGAAAGACGGAGAGTGGATACCCCTGGCAGCTATAACCGGCAACTACCAACGCCATCGTATTCATCGGTTTGACACTGTCACCGCCCAAAAACTCCGGCTTACCATCCATGCAACCCACGGTTCCCCATCAGCGCGCGTATACGAGATTCGCGCCTATAACGAATAGGCGACTCGTAGGAAACAGGTCCGGCATTTTCCGGTAAGGCAGGGCGATTTTGTGCTTAACCCCGAAAGGTCAGCATAGGTAATTCTTGGAATTACCTAATGCAAAAGGATCTTACTATCGTGCCCTTCCAGTGTCATAAGCGTGATTCCCAAAAGCCCATTCTTGCGTGTTGTTCTTTGTGTTATACTCACGGTGTCAATCATAGGAGATTGAGAAATGACGTACAAAGGACATGTCCAAAACGGGGCTATTGTGCTCGACGAACCAACGCGGCTTCCGGAAGGCGCTCCGGTTAAAATCGAATTGGTACTAGAAGACGAAAACAACGCCCCTTCCTTTGGCGAGCGCTATGCCGAGGTGTTTGGAAAAGCAAGCAGCCTGCCTGAGGATGCTGCCGAAAACCATGACCATTATTTGTATGGTGTCGAAAAGCAATGAAGACCGTTTTCGCGGATACCGCTTTCTATATTGCTTTTGCCAACCCAAGGGATCATTGGCATAAAATTGCCGCTTCGGTAGCGTTTGACTGGCGAGGACAGATTATAACCACGGAGTATGTAATCGTAGAATTCGGCAACCACTTGTGCCATCCATCCGATCGCCGTATTTTCCTGCGCATGGTGGAAATAATGGAACAGGATATGGATACCCAAATTATTCCTGCTTCCTCCGAACTCCTGCAGTCAGGGTTGCGGTTGTTTGGAGAGCGTGCCGATAAACGCTGGTCACTGACGGATTGCATTTCCTTCACGGTAATGAAGACACACGGCATCATCGACGCACTAACCTGTGACCGACATTTTGAACAGGCTGGCTTTCGGGCAATGTTGATTTGATGGAACGTATCACGCAGCTTACGCTAATACACTTGGTAATTGTGCTTAGTTGCCGGTTACATAGCCTTCCGGCCGGTTATCAAACCTATAAGAAATACACCCGGTTTTACCTGCACTTTCCTGAGAGCGTTTTTCAACACATCATTGTTCGCCGTGTTTTTCCTGAATCCGGACAGGGCCCGAATGATTGACGCGCGTGGCCTTGCGTGCGGCACCGGGAAATTCGTTCACCTTGAACTCAGGGTTCTTGTTCCCGTGAATGTCTTCCCGGTCGCCTGTGGGATGTTCCTGGACCGTGTCACCGGTTTCTTCGGTCCACTGATCGAGCAGGCGGCGCAGGCGGTTTAAGGTTTCTGCGTGGGCGGGATCCCCGGCCAGGTTGCTCATCTGTTTCGGATCCGCGGCCAGGTCGTAAAGTTCCTCGGCGGCGCGGGGCACGGTAAAGATATCGCGCTGGTGCGGCTGCAGGTCGCCCCGCGCTTCCGCCGCCCAGAGTTCCTCTCCGGCCGGATACTCGGCCGTGGATTCTATGCAAAGGTTCTGCCGTTCCGGCCAGGCGTTGCGGATATAGGCCCAGTCGCCCTGGCGCACCATGCGCTCATGGGCCTGGAAAACATGCCAGTTGTGTTCCGCAAAAAGCATATCGCGGCTGGTTGCCGCCGGGTTTTGCAGCAAGGCCGTAAAAGAAACGCCCTGAACCGTCTCCGGGATGGTAACCCTCGCAAGTTCGAGAAAGGTGGGCGCCAGGTCGATGGAACTGACCAGCCCGGAAGCGACCTCCGCGCGGACGCGCCCGGGTGCATAGACAATCATGGGCGTCTTGATCCCGGAATCATAGAGCCGAGTTTTGCAGCGCGGGAAGGGGCGGCCGTTATCGGCGCAAAAAACCAGATAGGTGTTGTCGAGGACTTCCTGCCGTTCCAGTTCCGCGCACACGGCGCCGACGTAATGGTCCAACCGGCTGATTTCATGGTAATGGCCGGCAAAATCCTCGCGGGTTTTCGGGCTGTCATAGAGATACGGCGGCACGGTCACGGCCTCCGGCGCGTACCGGGGCGCATCCTCGTTGAACTGCCAATCCCGGTGCGCGTCCGTGGAGGCGAACCAACAAAAGAACGGTTTGTCTTTGGGCCGATTGCGCAGTTGCTCGACCCAGTCCTCTTCCTTGCCGGGGCCTTTGCCTCTGGATATCACGTCAAAGGCGCGCCGGACATCGCCCATGTGATTCTTGCCGGACAGCACCGTGTGATAGCCGGCATCTCGCAACAGCTGCGGGAAGGTCACCTGATCCAGGGGCAGCTCGGTATGCAGTTCCGGAGCGCCATGATTATGCGGATAGCGTCCGGTAATCATGCTGCATCGGCTTGGGCTGCAACTGCTGGTTACCATATACGCATTTTCGAAGCGAAGGCCGTCACGGGCGACCCGGTCAAAATGAGGCGTTTTAATCCCTGTGTTTCCGTAACAACCCAAGTCGTTCCAGGACACATCGTCCGCGAGGATGAACACAAAGTTTGGCCGGCCATCTTTTGCTGTGGAATCGGAGGATGCCATAAGAAAGGGCGCCAGCGATCCCGCACCCATAAGAGTAAGAAAAAAACGCCGTGTGGGTCGTTCAAATTGATTCATAATGGAAGTCCTTGAATATTAATGCGATCTTAATGGTAATAGTACACAGGAAATCCCTGACGATCAACATTAATCCGGGATGTAGGACGAACAGGCTTAAAACTCTTTGAGCGTTTTGTAGTACAATAATGCCTGTTTGAGATAAAATTGACGGAAGGGTTCTGAGTCCACTAATTCGAAAGAGAGCGTCAGGAGTTCCTTAAATGAAAAGAACAATACTGCAAAATAGGGTGCTTTATGTCGGTTTCATTGTCTGCCTGCCTATTCTGCTGAACGGATGTTTCTGGCCATTCACCGCGATGGACGGAGAGTTGGTGCGTACACGAAAAACGGTTTCTTCAGCAGCTTCGACGGAGACTGAAGAAACGCTGCCAGAAGGTATGGACGCGGAGACAAAAGAAGAAGAATTACAGTCTCTTCCAGTAGAGCCAGACGAAGAACTACCGGCTCCGGCACCATTGGAACTTACAGCACCCGTACCAGAAGAGCCGGAAGCGCCCATCCCAGAGGAGGCATTGCCACCCGCGCCGGAGGAGCCCATAGCGCTTGCGCAGAAAACGCCGACAGCACCCGCACCGGAGGAGCCTATAGCGCCGGCTGCGGAAGAGGTCGAGCCAGCCGCACCGGAAGAAGCGGTGTCTCCCACACCCGAAGTGCCCGTGACGCCCGCGCCGGAAGAGGCACCCGTGGTTGAAGAAAAGAAAGCGTCTATCGAAGATGCTCCGCGTCTTGCTGAAAAGTACCCGGGACTGGCAACGGGTATCCTGTCTCAAGCGGTGCTGCAGGACTTAGGTTCAGGAGACCTGCTTTCTTCCGGAGATATCAGTATCACGGAAGATTCTTTTAACGAAGCACTTTCCAAAATGCCTGAGGAAGAGCGTAAGGCTGATGACCCTTTGACATTTGATGTTTTTGAACATATGGCGACCAAAATACTACTTGCCCGTCGTGTAAAAGAGGAAACGGGCGTTACACCGGAAGACCCCGCCTGGGAAGGTGCGATGCAGGCGTATTATGACAAGGTCGCCGGGCCGGCAAAAACGACGGAAGAAGAAGCCGCGGCGTTTTATCTGGAGAACAAGGATCTGTTCGCGGACACGCCTTTTGATACGGTCAGGGAGGAACTCAGAGCCTACCTGGGCGAAGAAAGGCAGAAGGCGGCCTTTGAAAAGCATCTTCGAAATTATGGGAAGGAAGTTCCGGTCAAGGTGCACGGACCCTGGGTGGCCCAACAGGCGGGCCGGTTCAAGAACAATGTTATAGACAAGGCGCTTGACGAGGGTAAACCCCTGCTGGTCGACTTCTACGCCCACTGGTGCGGTCCGTGTATGCATATGAAACCTACGTTGGAGAAGCTTGGCAATCAATACGCCGATGTGCTGAACATCCTCTTTATCGATGTGGATAAGCACACGGTACTGGCAAAACGCCACCGGGCTGACAGTATTCCCCTGTTGCTTCTCTACGATGCCAAGGGCGATCTCGTAACCCGTCTGGAAGGGTATCAGGAAGAAACGGAACTGATGCGTGAACTGCAAAAAGTCGGCGTTCAGTAACGCATTGGTTTCCTTCGTTTCGTGTCGGGGTTTGTTTGACGCTTCGCGGCTCAGACGTTGAAGAGGTTGTTGAGCGCATGCGCTAAAACGCTCGAAGAGACAGCGCCGCTTTTATGCGCCACATAGCCGAATACCAGCCCCAATAAAAAAATAGACAGGGCGCCTCCGACCGGGTCGGACAAGGTGGCGACCAAGTGTCCCTGAAAATACCACCCCGGCAGGTGTATTCCCAAAAAGAACAAGGCGGTAATCGTGTTGGCGATCCAGAAACGGGATGACCTGCCCAATGCTCCCAGAACGGCGCCGCGGAAAACAAATTCTTCCACCAACGGGGCGATTACCACGGCGCTAATGAGCGGCCACCCCAACCGCGAGGAAAAGAAGGGTTGTTGTCCGGCCCATTTTGCGGCTAGCGCAAAGATTCCCAGCAGGAGGCCGGTGCCGCCGCCTAGAAGAACGATGGAGCGCGTCCTGTTGCAACTCATTACCTGTCGTACCGTCATACCTGCGGCGCGGATCAAAGCAACCGATGGAGCTACCCAGAGAAGCAGTTTCATCAGGAGCCAATAGCAAAAGCGTCCGCCGCTTGTAGTAAGGCAGCCCATGAGCGTTTCAAGACGGTGCTCAAGGAGCCACGCGCCTATCCAGGACAAATAAAGTATTCCCATAAAGGCAAACACCCACACTGTTATGCGTATGGAAGAAAGACCGTTTGTATGGGGTTCTTGTACAGGCGGCATGCGCAATTTCCTGATATCTATCCTTCGGATGCGAAAGAATATACCATGGCTGGGTGTCATTTCGAACACAAGGGACGAAGTGCTTCCGCCAGTAGTTTACCGCAAAGGGTATGGCCGGCGCCGTTCCAGTGTAAGCCGTCACCCGCATAAACCGTCTCCCCGGTACGTACGGCCGCTTCAATTGCGCGGGATATATCTCTGATTTCCGGAAGAGTGTGCTTGGTGCAGATTTGTGTAAACGCGCTTGCGTACGGTTCCCGGGAATCCGCATTGAAGGCGATTACGGGAATGTCTCCACAACGATCCCGGACCATGGCGAAGATACGATCGGTTGCCGCGACGGCCCGGCGGAATGGCGGATATTCAAGGCCTTGGCGTTCGACGGTGTTTTCAATGGTATGCTCCATGGCAGGAATACCGTTTTGGTTGTCCATGCGATACGCGAGGGAATAAAACAGCCTTGAAGGAATATGTTTAAGCAGCCTGCACAGAGGGCCGTGCCCGGGGTTCAGGTATTCAATGACGCCGTCCTCAGACAGGTAGGGCTGGTCGACATGACACTGGCCCTTGGCGCTCTGGCGTGTCAGTTCCACGGAATTGTTGATGAAATCGTTCCGGCAAAACTGCCAGACAACGATGTCCGGCTTTATTCGATCAAGCCATTCCTCCAGGACGAGATACTCCTGGAGGGTACCGTAGCCCTGCGCCCCATAAGCGAACATGTTCAGGTCCAGTATCTTGCCTGCGACGGCATAATAGGTTTCCGACTGGTCGGCGTCCTCGGCGAAGGTAAATGAATCACCAATACAAAAAACGCGGCATGCATCGGCATCCAGGTCGCCAAAGACGCGGAATCCGTTTTCATCCGTGATGATTTCAACGGCGTATTCCCGGTTCGAGGCGTCCCTTTTCATGCCGCTGAAATGGTATCGGGTGCGGGCCTGCCAGCCGCGCTGCGGATGGGGTTCCACAATCGGGCTCAATTCAACCGGGTAAAGCGCGTCCTTGACACGGAACGTGATTTCGAAGACGATTAAAACGAGCGCGATGGAACCGGTCACAAGCAGCAGGCCGCCAAGATGCCATGAACCGCACAGACAAGGGAGACGCCGGTTTTCTATGCGCATCCCGTCATTCCCCTTCTTCCGGTTCCATCTGGCTCCAGAAGGTCAGCCCCGGCAGGTCACGCTTTTTTTCGAACAGGCACGACACCAGGTAGGCCGCCACGAAAGCGATGATGTGGCCGAACACGCCCACATAATATATATGTACCGGTTTGAGCACCCAAAGGGCCGTCGTATGGGAGCATCCGAGCGCCTGCATGATTTGGTCGGGGGTGACCTTCATGAATTCCATGGCTGCTATGTAGGCCGAGAAAAGTATCGTGGCGGCGATGCCCACGGCTACGGAACGGGCAGTGCCGCGGGTGGTGAGAAATCCAAGCACATAAATACCGAGAATACCCCCCATGAATATGGCGGTCATTTTTGTGCCCAGGTCCTGGAGTGTCAAGTCGCTGGCCTTGTAATAGAGCACGGCGAAACCCATCATCAGCAGGCAGGACACGGCAGTGGTGATGCGCGCCGCCAACACGTAGTGGCGTTCCCCGGCGGATTTTACGAGGTGGCGTCGGTAGATATCCGTGATAAACACGGCGGAGATGCTGCTGATGCTTGCCGACGACGCGGACATGGCGGCGGCGAGAATGGCGGTAATCACGAGGCCCGCGAGACCTGTGGGCAACATTTTAATGCTGAAGTAGGGCAGGATAGACTCGGCCTTGGCGCCGCCCTCGCCCGTGAGAATCGCGGTGGCCTGAGGGTCGGGATGCTGCTTGAAGAACACGTAGAGCGCCGTGCCCATCAGCATGAAAAACGCCCAGGTGGGCACGCTGCAGGCGCAGCATATCCAGATGGATTTGAAAGCCTCTTTCGGATTTTTTGCCGATACGTATTTCTGGACCACGTTCTGGTTCGCGCTGTACTCGTACACCCAGTTGCATAACCCCATCAGCAGGATCATAAGGATGGATTTGTCCCAGACGGTGAACAGCTTCGCGGTTTCAATCTGCCCCGTCGCCGGGTTGGGATCGCCCAGCAGGAACTTGCCGTCCGCCCAGCCGGTGGTGAACACGGCGCCCAGCCCGCCGTCAATGCTTCCGACAAGGACGATAAAACATAAAATGGCGCCGGACCAGAGGAGGAAGGCCTGCAGGAACTGGGCCCAGACAATGGCGCTGACTCCGCCGAGAACGGTGTAGATGGCGATTACCCCGCCGCCCATAAGGATGCAGGCGTAAGGGGAGGCGCCCGTCATCTGTTCAAACACCAGCGACACGAGAAACAAGATGGTTGCGATGCGCATGACCTGGTTGATCACAAAGGTCACGGACACATAGGTGCGCACCCCATTGCCAAACCGCGACTCCAGGTACTCATAGGCCGAGGTGCATTTATTGCGCCGGTAAAAAGGCAAAAATATTTTGGCACCGATTAGGATGCCGAAGGGCAGCATAAGCGAAGGAAGCCAGCGCAGGTAGGCCGCCTTGTAGGCATCACCTGGGAAGGCCACTACCGTAATGGAACTTATGGACGTGGCGAACATGGCCAATCCCAGCAGCCAGGCGGGAAACTGACGGTTTCCCACGAAGAAACTTTCCGTGGACTTGTTGCGCCGGGCGAACAGCGGGCCGATGGACGCGATACCGATAAAGTACACCACCAGGATGATCCAGTCGAGGATACCGAAACGTGCTTCCATGGCACCGTGTCTCCTCCTGTGTCGGAAATGGCTGCGGTCGGTCCACTAGAGTTGTATATTTTAGGCGTGTATTCTCACGGCAGTGCCAAGGCATCCACCGTAACGCCGTCTTCGTCGATGGCTGTTAGGGAAAGGCCGTCCGGTTTTATATCCACCACCCAGAAATGGGCGATACTGCCTTCCTTTTCGTTATACCAGCGGGGTTCGGGGTCCACGGTGCGGGGATCAACACCGAAGGTGCCGTCGCCCACATAAATCGTTCCCTGGCCTTTTTCGACCACCTGGTTGTTTTTCAGCGGTTTTGAGCGTTTGAATACATGGTCATGATGCTCTAAGCCGACAGTCAGGCCGTACTTGTCGAAAATGGGACCCCAATGGGTACGTTGCTTCTGGGAGGGCTCACCGTCGAAGGGACGATGCGCGGGGTACAACGGCACATGATAGGCGGCGAATTTATATTTAACGTCCTGGTACTTCGCCATCTCCTGCTCCAGCCAGGCCGTCTGTGCGCCGTCCTGGGGAAGGAGGTGGCCGCTGTCGAGTAGGAACAGGACCATGTCATCACTGAAACGATGAACGTGATAGGTGGTGTCGCCTTGACGCCCGAAAAAGCTGAGATACATGGGCGAACGAAGGTACAAGTTGTCGGATTCGTAGCGGTTCACTTCATGGTTGCCCACGGCTGTGACCAAGGGTACCATTCGCCCGTTACTATTCATGAACTCGTCCAGGTTTGCAAACCACCGAATCCAATCGTCATATTCTTTGAGGAGACCGTTGGCATAGGGAAGATCGCCTCCGATTACCACAAAATCGGCATCCTGCTCTCCCGCCCACTTCAGCAGTTTCCGTGCCCGCGGACCTATGTTCATATCACCGCCGTTGATAAAACGAAACGGCGCGTTGCCGCCGGGCAGGGTTCTGAACGACCATTCCCGGGTATACCCGTATTTGGGGTCTCCGGCCATGAAATAATAGGTGGTACCCGGTTTTAAGTCCTTCAAGCCGGCCATGTATATCGCGCGCCGATCATACATCTCCAGGGGTGTCGGGTAATAAGTTGCCTCCATCTTCAGCGTATAGGCGTCTTTGTTCCCATCGCGGGAAACCGTGTCATAATAGACCGTTACCTCCGACGCCTTTTCCCGAATGCACAGGTTGACGTCTACGGTGGTGGCGGGTTCGGCGGACCAGGTCAGGTAGGTATGCAACGGTCCCTTCCGTGGTTCGCGCGCTGAAAAGGGGGATGCGGCCGCGGCCTGTTTCGATGTGCCCAGTTCACCCACACACAAACCGGCACCCAGAATCCCTGTGGTTTTTAGAAATGTCCTGCGGGAGGGCGTCTGTGTTTCTGGCTTAATGGTCATAGAACATCTCCTTTCGTTGTTTTAAAACTGTGGTGCACGCTTTCGTCCTCAAAGCGGCGGCAGCCGGGATACCTATCTGTCCCCTACCCGATCCTATGAAATAGTTACACTTGACCAAGGCGGGTATTAAAACATACCGCTTCCTACCGGCTTCTATTTTTGCAACGGTGAGTAAAAAGGGATTCTACTAACATGGAGAGGTTTGTTTCAACAGCAGTCGGAAACGCGAGTGTATCCCGGCCTTCAAGCGGACAAGAGATAGTAAACGCATGCTCCGCGTTGTCCGTTTCCAATACAAGAGGAACAAGGAAACCCAAATCCGCACGTAAGAAACCGAGTTGTTGGCGTAAAGCCAATAAGGACAAGGAACGTAGAAGCGGCATCCTGCCGCTTTGCATCAAGACGGACATGCGGGCCGCAGTCACGATGGAAGCGGCAGGATGCCACTTCTACGCTCTTGCCATTCCTTACGTGCGGATTTAGGGAAACGCGACTTGCATCATCCGTCCCGCGTGTGGTCTTGCAGCAGGGGGCACCGGGATGGTTCGTTTTTGTGTCTTTTCTTCCTGTAAAATGCACTAAGGGCAGCTCCTTCCAATATTTTGCCTGCCCGTTAGTCGGGGTTGCCCGTGCAAAAGTGGAATCGTTATTCAGGCGGTTAATGCAGGTTGGAGCCGGATCTTAAGAGAAACGGCAGGCAGAAGAGGAGACGAATTATGCGTGACGACATAACGAGAAGAAACTTCATCCAGAAAAGTTCCCTGGCCCTGGCGGGAACGGGGGCGATATTGTCCCGGGGGGCGGCAAGCGCCTCGGAGCGGGTGCGGCTGGGCGTTATCGGCACGGCCAATCGGGGCGGACAATTGATAGACGCCCTGAAACCGCATGCCGACGCTGAAATCGTCGCGTTTTGCGATGTTCATGGCGTTGCCCTGGAGCGTTGGAAGGAATCCTTCGGTTCGGCCGCGTTTTACGGGGATTACCGGGAGATGCTGGATCGTGACGACATCGATGCGGTGGTCATTGCCACGCCGGACCATTGGCACGCGTTGCAGACGATTCATGCCTGTGATGCCGGCAAGGATGTGTATGTCGAGAAGCCCCTTTCCCTGAAGGTGGTGGAAGGCCGGCGCATGGTCGAAGCCGCCCGTCGTAACAACCGGGTGGTGCAGACCGGCCTTCACCGCCGTTCTTCAACCCTGTTCCGTGAACTTGCCGAACAGATACAAGGCGGTCTTATCGGCAAGATCACATCCGCCTGTTGTTTCCGCATCAGCAATATGGCGCCGACCGGCATCGGCCATTCACAACCCGCCACCCCGCCGGAAGACCTGGACTGGGACTTCTGGATTGGCCCGCAACAAATGCGTCCCTACCAGGACAATATCGCGCCGTATAAGTTCCGTTGGTGGAAAGAGTACTCTTCCCAGCTCGGCAACTGGGGCGTCCACTATTTTGATTTAATACGGTGGATACTCGGTGAAACGGCGCCGGCGTCGATTGTGGCACTTGGCGGCCGGTTTGCCGTGGACGATGACCGGACCATCCCGGACACCATGCAGGCCGTCTTTGAACTTCCGTCCGGGTGTCTGTTGACTTTCAGTCACTATGAAGCCAGCAACAATTTTCCGCTTGCGCGTCCGGGCGAGATAGAAATTCGCGGCACGCTGGGCACCTTGTATGCCAGCGAAAAGGGCTATGAGATTGTGCCCGAACGGGGCGGCCAGTTCATGGACCGGAAGCCGCGCATGGAACCGCTTCAGAAAAAATCCGAAGACGGCGACTTGACCGTGGCCCATATGCGCAATTTTTTAGACTGTATCAAGACCCGCAACCGGCCGGCGTGCGATGTGGAAGACGGGCATCTGTCCACCACCTTCGCGCACCTGGCCAACATTTCTCTGGATACGAGGCTGCGCCTGGATTGGGACGCCGCCGCAGAACATATTACCAACAACGAGCAGGCGAACCAGTTGCTGCAGTACGAGTATCGCCCGCCGTGGACACTTGCCTGACCGTTGCAGAACGCTTAAAGGTGAAAATCCGTTCGGGCTGTTGACAGTGAAACGTTTTTACTTCCCGATTGTATTGTGACAAAAAGATGGTTATACCAGTTACTCTCTTTCCGTTGTTTCCATCTGAATATTCCGTTGACCTGAAGGAATACGACATGATAGGCACGTGTTGTAGAGGTCGGGATATCGTGACGGTTTTTTCCTACCTGCCAGGCGGTTATCATGTCAAACAGACGTCTTTTATTTCTCGATGCACTTCGCGGTTTTTTTATTCTGTACCTGTTGTTCATACACGGCTTAAGCGGCGCCATATTCAACAATGACATGGAAGCGCTCAAGCAGGCGCCGGTCTGGTTGCTGGTCCTGTTTGCGCCGGTGGTGCTGCTTGCCCCCTGGTCGCCCATTTTCGCCTTTATCTCCGGCGTTGCCCATGCCTATGTGACACACGGGGTGATGGAGAAACACCGAAATCAACGCGGTGGATCTCCTTTCCGTCCCATCATGGCGGGTGCCATCGCCACCGCCGTGCTCCTCTACCTGCTGTCCCTGTTCAACATGGGGTTCATGCACCATTCCATGCCTTTCAACGGGCAATTCCGCCATACCCTGTTCACAGGCGCACTTCATGAGGGCCGCTGGTTTCCTTTTGACATACAGATGTTATTTTACAATGACGCCCTTTCCATGGTGGCGTTGAATACCCTTCTGGTCAGCGGGCTTTTGTATTTTATGTGGCGCGGGGACGGATTCAGGCATACACGGCGGTGCACGGTTATTATTGCGTGCGGCACTGCGGCTGTCTTCCTTTTCTCTCCAGGGGTGCACGCGTTGCTGGCGCCGCATTATTTTGACGCGCTCAACGGCGGTCACTATGGGACCGCCTTTCTCCTGAAACTGCTTGTGGGCCCGAATATGGCAATCCTACCGTACCTGGGATACGGGCTGTTTGGCGTTCTCCTCGGACTGGCGCTGGCGCGGCGGATGCCTGGGGCGCTGATGCGCCGTTACGGATACGGGTTTTCCGCCCTGTTTCTAGTATGCGGCGCGGCATTGTTTATGGTACAGGGTTTTTCACCGGTGGAACTGGCGCAGCATCCGTTCCCGATTAAAATCCATTTTATAAACCTGTCTTCCATGCTGGCATTCTGTACCTGGATGATACTGCGCATGGAATACTGTCCCGAAGAACAGCGCGTACGCGCGGCGGCGCGTACCCTGTGGCTGCGGCGGATGGGGCTTGTCGCCCTCACGGCGTTCTGTCTGGAAAGTTTTGTCGCGGTGTTGCTCAGCAGAGGATACCTTTGGGTGTTGGGTGTTGAGGGCGATTTTCCCCGCACGCTCCCGTATATTATCCCCTTTCTCGCCTGCGTGCTGGCCTTTTGGAATGCTGTGTTCTATTTCTGGGCCAAAGCCGATTTTAAATACAGCGTGGAATGGTGGATATCCCGTATCGTCTGCTGGGTGCGCAACCGTCCTACCATCCGCCTGCAGACGGAGGAAGTGCTTCACAAACCCTGCAGGATCCCGGGCACATTTGCCGCGCCGCTTCCGACAGCAGAGAACGGGGAATCTTAATGGAGGCACGGGACCTTATATACGGGCAAGGCTGCCCAGGGATTTTATGATGGTCCCAATTTTTTCCGCCCAGGCTTCCGGCAGTTGGCCGTACATGGGCAGGCAAAGCACTTCGTCGGCGGCGGCTTCGGCGCGGGGCAGTGTGCCTGTTTTTGCGCTGCACCATGGGTGAGAGGAGCACAGGGGATAAAAATATTTGCGGCACTGAATGTTGAACGCTTTCAGTGTTTCATAGAGTGTGTCCCTGTTTAGGCCGAACAATGCTTCCTGCACGCGGACGGGAAAGTAGGCATAATTGGGATCGACATCCCGGGGCATGTCCAGGAGGGCAAGTCCGGGTTCATGTTGCAGCAGACGGCGGTATATCCCGTCGAGGCGTCGGCGCTTTTCCGTATTGGCGTCAAGCCCGTCCAGCTGGGCAAGCCCGAGGGCCGCTTGCATCTCGTTCATTTTCCCGTTGAGGCCGGGCGCTACCACGCTTTCCTCGCCGGTGATGCCAAAATTTTTCAGCACACGCGCGCGCTGGTGAAGTTCGGGATTCCCTGTGGCCAGCGCGCCGCCTTCCGCGGTGGTGAACACTTTCGTCGCGTGGAAACTCAACATGGACAGGTCGCCGTGGACCAGGACGGATTCGCCCCGTAAGCGGACTCCGAAGGCGTGGGCCGCATCATAAATGACCGGCAGGCCGTGCCGGTCGGCGATGTCTTTAATGGCCGCCACGTCGCAGGGGATGCCGTACACATGTACCGGCAGGATGGCCTTGGTGTCCGGCCCGATCAGGGCTTCGATTCCCGCCGGGTCAAGGTTGTAGCCGTCCGGCTGAATATCGCAATACACCGGACGCAGGCCGCACCAGTACAGCACACTCACGGTGGCGGGAAAGGTAAAAGGCGTGGTGATGACGGCCCCTTCTTCCAAGTTCAGGACTTTAAGCGCCGTCAGCAGCGCCACCGTTCCGTTGCAGAAAAGGTTGAGATACGGCACCCCGAGCCGTTTGGCAAGTTCGGTTTCGAGCCGGATGTGCAGTTCGCCGTCGTTGGTTATCCAGCGGCGATCCCAGGCGGGCTTCAGCGTGTTCATCACGTCATCGAGGGGCGGCAGGTTGGGACGGGTTACATACACCGCCTCAGGAAATCCCATGGACGCGGCCATGGCCCGCACCTGTGACTTGAATGCTGTATTCATAGGGAGAACTCCGCCTGCTTCTGATGCTGTGGCGACGCCCGGCGACGTTGCTGTGTCCAATAGTATCACACCCGCGCCGGGAGGTGACTATTGTTCCACCTCCAGAACATCCGTCACGCCGGCAAGGCGCTGTCGGACCTGTTTTTCCATGGGCGCAATCATAATCCGGGCCAGTTCCAGGGATGGCGCCTTGGCGGTGATGCGTATGCGCACCACGCCGGGTGAGGCCAGGAGGCCGATGGTGGGGTTGGATTGGGTCTCCATTAAATCACAAATGGCTTGATCTACCCGGGATTCACCCACATTACGGGCGAGGAGGACCCGGTAGTAAATGGTCTCCTGCACGGCGTATTTCCGTTTGAGATAAGGAATGACCGTTTCCTCGAACATGGCCTGCAGTTCATGGGGTACGCCCGGCATGCATATAATGACGCCCGCGTCTGATTCCGCAAGGATGCCCGGCGCGGTTCCATTTGAATTGGGGATAGCGGTCGCGCCCCGGGGAAGCATGGCTTGTCGCCGGTTGTTCTCGGTAAGCGGGCGATTGCGGGTTCGGAACCGTTCCTCAATCGCCTGATACAAGGCTTCATGATATTCCAGCGGTGCATCCAGCACGGTGGCGACGCATTCCCGTGTGATGTCGTCCGCGGTCGGGCCAAGCCCGCCGCTGCACAGTACGGCGTCGGAACGTTTGAGTCCAAGGCGCAGCGCTTCCACGATGCGTCCGGCATTGTCGCCAACCGTGGTTTTCCAGTACAGATCGATACCGGAGGTGGCCAATACGCGGGCCATGTAGGTGGCATTGGTATCGGAGATTTGACCGAGCAGCAGTTCGGTCCCAATCATCAGCAGTTCCGCGCGCATGGAACCGTGCATCTCAACCGCCTGCGGAAATGCGCAGGGTTTTAGCGCCGGTCCGGCCGGATGCTCCGCTTTCGGAATCCGCGCTGAATACCGGGGTTATCGACGGCAGATGGTCCATCGCTTCCTGCCTCGAATCGCACAAGGAGATGAGATGCATTGAAAGGATAAGCCTCGCGACGCGCTGCTGGCGGTCATTGTCACATCGGATGCGCAGGCCGTGATTGCAGGCGTGATCCAGCGGTTCAGCGCAAGCTTCGGGACGTTTGGCATCCACGGCCGACCAGGCGAACAGGTCGATGACGTTTTTTTGCTGGGCTTCCCGGTTGACGGTCGCGTCGAAATCGAGACTGATGCGGTCGTACACGCCAAGCAGTTTGTCCAGCCAGTGAAAAATCGCGCGGTATCCCTCGTCATGAATATTGATTTCGATGCGCGCCTCATCTACGGTTTCAAGCGTCTGTTTCACAAGATAATAATCCCGATCTTCATTTTCATCGGGTACCATGCGCACCCGCAACTTCTCGGTGGGGTCACCGTAGTTGAAACTTTCAAGAATGGTGGCAATGGAAAATTTGGAGCGCGTCAACAGCATGCACTCGCTCAGCAAGGAGGCGACCAGCTCGTTGTCCGTGAGCAGCTCATCCAGGTCGGGCAGGGGCGCGAAAATATCGGCACGCCAATCCAGCCACATGTCGTGAAACAGCCGCACCAGCCCGCCTCCGCATTCACGGCGCGCTTTGGTGTCGCCCAGAACACTCTCGGTGCTCAATTCGCGAAATTGTTCTTCAAACCTGCGCCGGGTCCTTCGTAACGCCTGATGCTGGAAAAGAAAACGCAGCAACACCAGTCGGTCCATGAGCACATCGAGGGAAGTCTCGGATACATGGCGGTATTCGCGCAGGGTCCGTTTCCATCGTTCCTGCCAGTCGCGCAGGCGCCGGGCCGCAGCGCTGCGCGGCTCCCGGCGGATTTCTTCGAGGGCGCCCCGGGCCACGCGGCCCCGCTTTAGATGTTCGGCCACCTGGCGGTTGAACGATGCGGGATCGTCGGCGTGCAGCAACAATTCCTCTGTGTCTGAAGCATAAAAATAAGTACGGTATAAATCGCTTATGAAAACGTAATTAATGTTGGGCGATTTGGTTTCCTGGATAAGGGCCCGGGTCGTGTGACAGAAATCCAGCCCTTTTTCTATGATGCCGGACGGCGCTTCCAGAGCACCCGGCAGAAGAAAATAGGTGGCAATGGTGGTTTGCCCGTCGGCGCGCAGCAGGTACGTCAACGCATTCAACTGTTCCGCTGTTGCCTTGGGGGAAAAGGGAATTGGCAAATCCCAGTCCAGCAAGGCCAGCAATTTCATCACATGCGCGCGCTGTTCCACCTTGGAAGAATCAGCCAGACATTCCCACCACGATTCACAGACTTTTGTGATTTCCGAGGCGCTGTTCTGCATCCGCGGTTATCTCCCACGCTAAAACTCTAATCACGCTATTAGTACACTAAGAGGGTTGTTCAAGCTTTGCCCGCCTTACAGGCCTAATGCACTTTCCTGTAAAGCTACGCAAAGCCTGAACAACGATTTGAGGGTCAGTGCCATTTCAGGCGATCTGTTGCCGGCGTGGCAACAAAATCTGCGTTAGCAAAATATTCTTGTTGATACTACACTACATATTGCATTAGTTTGTACTATATCATATACATTTTGTGTTCAAAAATCAAGAAAAATTTTGGTGAATGCCAGATTTAAACCGTTTCCGTTAATAGGTTCACGTGGTGAACGATTATTGTTTAGTTTTGTACGGTTTCGCGGAGAAGAGACTCTGGCATGCCGCCCCTGGGGGAAGGAAATCCATTTGCACCCGGATTATTAACTTTTTCGCACCTGTCTCCTCGCCAACAAAAAGGCTTCAAGCGTGATATACCGCGCCCCCGCACGGTTACGATTCAGGTCTCTTTATCAGACAGCCCCCAACAAAACATTCAAAGGAAGCGTCATTCGAAAAAATACCATTCCAATTGAGTGACTTGGTGTACAGACACGGTTATTCCAATTCCCAACCCTTTCTAGAGGGTGGATTGACCAGGCGGTTGGCTTCGTCATGGTTGGTGAAACGAAGATTTTTTGCATCCCATTCGAGTTTGCAGTCTTTAAAGCGCATGGCGAGTACGCCGAGCAAAACCATTTCAGTGAGAGGACCGCCATAGTCGAAATTTGCGCTTGCGGATTCTGCGCCTTCTTTGCAGGCGCGAATCCAGTCTTGTTCGTGGGCGTTGTCGCGTTGGGGCATGCGGCGCAATACTTTGGGCGGCCGGTCAAAAGCGCGTACCCTTTCCTTTGGAAGAAATACCAAACCGCCGGCGCCATGAGAACCGTGCACGGCAATACCTTCATCGCCGACAAGGATGGCTCCGTTATTATCCAGCTGCCGGCCGGCTTCAAAGAGTTCCGGGACCGGAGGTTTCAGGCGGCCGTCGTACCAGGTCAGTGAAACCGGCGGCATGTCTCCACGCGCGGGAAACTGGTAGCGGACAATGGAAGCGCGTGGAAACGTTTCCCCGCCGACTTCCGGGTCGTAATGGGTGGTTGTGGCCTGCACGCTTGCGGGTTGTCCCAGGTCCAGCGCCCAGAAGGCCGGGTCCAGGATATGACAGCCCATATCCCCCAAGGGCCCTGTTCCAAAATCCCAGAAGCCGCGCCAGGTAGTGGGATGATAGATGGGGTGATAGGGGCGGTGGGCTGCCGGGCCCAGCCATAACTCCCAGTCCAGGCCGTCCGGAACCGGCGGCGTGTCTTCCGGGCGTTTCATAATGGGAAAGTCGGACCAGGGGTCGCCACCCACGGGACGATCACTCCAGGCATGCACTTCGCGCACCTTGCCAATGATTCCCGCCTGAATCCACTCCCGCAGGCGCCGTATGGGCTCGGAGGAATGCCCCTGGTTGCCCATCTGTGTCTGAACGCCGGTTTCACGGGCAACCTCGGTGAGGCGGCGCACTTCATACAGGCTGTGTGCCAGCGGCTTCTGACAATATAGATGTTTTCCGGCGCGCATGGCCGTCATGGCGGCTGCGGCATGGGTATGATCAGGAGTTGCCACAATCACCGCATCAAAGGTATCGCCTGCCTTATCAAACATCTCGCGAAAATCACGAAAGCGTTTGGCGTCAGGATATGCGGCATAGGTCCGGGCGGCGACCATGTCATCCACATCGCACAACGCGACAATGTTTTCCGTCGCGCAGGCGTCAATATTGGCGCGGCCCATGCCGCCAATCCCGATGGCGGCGATATTGAGCCGTTCATTGGGAGAAACCCGCCCGGGAACGACCTGTGCCGTATTGGCGCGGACGGCATGGGAAGTGAATACCGTTCCGGCTCCGGCGACGGTCAGAAACGCACGTCGTGTCAAGTTTTCTTTGTTCATCGCTCCGCTCCTTTCAAAGCAGCCTGATTCCGCAGTGCACTTGCATTGAATCGTTCACGTAATGCCGCAAAAAAGAAGATATTTTCCTTGTTCCCTCCCTGAGAGGAAAAACAGGCTGTGCCCACTTTTATTCGCACCCTGCCAAACCGGGTTTCAAGCGCCCTCCGTTTTGTCAGGGTCAAACGGGTCTTCCCGCTGTTTTATCAGGGACGGGCCTGCGCGCCTGCCGCCGCAGTCAACGGCTTCACTTCCAGCGGGCAGTCCGTACTTTCCAGCGAGATTTCAGCACGGGGTTCTCCCGGCCCTTCACGCAGGATCAGGCCCCGGATGGCGTGGGCGCCCTTGTTTCCCTGGTCTTCTTCTGTCTTCAATACCGGCCGGTCGTACGCATCGAACACCGCACAATTTTCGAATGTGATGCCGCCGTGTCTTGTCGTAATACTTTCCCGCATAAGGGTGATGAGGAGGGGGGATGCTTTCTCATGGATGCGAGCCGTATGGCGCCATTTGCAGTTGACAAACCGCACTTCGGCTGCCGCGGCGGATTTATCATAGACAAAAGCGCCGCCATTGCGCGTGTTCTCTACCGTACAATTCCGGAACTCAATATAGCCACCCGGACCGTCATCGCCTATGGCGCCCACGCCGATACCCTGGTCCCGGCCATGCCGGACATGGCAGTTTTCAAAAAGGATAGACACGGGCTCCGAGCTGCGGCGCAGTGGTTTCAAATATACCAGTATTCCCGCGCCGCTGTTGCCGAAAAAGGTGCAGTTACGGACGGTCACATTTACCATCTTCTCATTTTCCCGGTTGGGTTCCAGGTCAATGCCCGCCTGCGGGGCCGTGCCGCTTGTACCCGCTAAAACGCAGTTCTCTACCAGCAGGTTTACCGCGCTGATGACGCTTATGCCCTGGCGGTAGTGGTTACGGCAGGTCACATCCCGAATGAGGACGTCTTTACAGAAGGGCTGCCGGTCTGTCGCGCCGAGGTAAATGCCGTCACCACCGCTGCTCTCCAGCGTGAGGCCTTCGATGCGGATATTGGTACAGCCGGAAAAGTCGAGGGTCATGCGCCATTCCGCCTTTTCATAGGCGTCGCTTTGATAATCCGCTTTGCGCATGCGCATGCGCGCGTTGTAGCCGCGCAAGGTTATGTTTTCACATTCGGTGGCGGAAAACAGGCTGTCGCCTTTGCCCTTGAAGGCATCTTTTTTCGCGAGGATCTCCACTCCCGGCTCCAATTCCAGTTCCAGGTTGCTGCGCAAAACTACCGGCCGGATCACCCACGGCGCGCCCATATACGGCACCAGCAGCCGGGATACACCGGAATCAATGGCCTGCTGCAGGGTGTCCGTGGCGTCTTCGGGGTCGAACCCCCACCAAGCCGCGCTCGCCGTGTCCCGCGCGCCGGCAGCCGCTTCCGCGGCTGCTTGCGGACAGGGTACCGTCAGGGGGATTTTTTCCTCTTCCGCAAATCCAGCGGCCATTACGGCACACCACATCGTCAACAGGTAATACGGCAGGCGCTTTCTTGTCATGATATATCCTTTTCGATGCGCACCGAACCGGGTCAGGGCCGGCTAAGCGGTTCCAGTATCTGGACGGACTGGGGCGTCATCTGGAGGGAAAGGACGCCGTCTTGTATCTCTGCCTCGTCTCCGGAGATGCGGTCCCGGTACTTTGTACCATTCAGGGACTTCAGCCCGCGCAGGTCGCAGGCCAGCGGGTTGGTCCATTCATTGACGACGAACAGCCACGGCGCACCATCCGACGTTTTGGCCAGCACGGTAGCCGCCCGGTCCACCGACCCATAGGTGGGTTGGTAGGAAACGGTGATGTCCAGCACGGCATCCGGCGCAGCCAGCACCGGTTGCAGGTCGCGCAGTTCCGATACAAAGGCCAGAAGCTCGCCGTAAAAGGTAGAGTCCTTTTTCACGGCATGGGAACCCCAGTACAGGATGCCGCGCGCGCCGTGTACAATGGCGTCAAAGGCCATGTATCGCGTTTCCTCCAGGGTGGGCGGGCGCAGTTCCTTTCTTACGTCCTCCGGTTTGTCCGGCTGGATGTCGCCCCAGCCGAAGCCTTGCAGCACCATCCACACAGGTTTGCCCGGGGCGGCCTGGGCCATGCGCCGGGTATAATCGCCCACGCACGACATGCTGCGGTTCGATAAGTCCGAATGGCCGACCTTTTCATTCACGGGCACCGGGTAAATATCGCAGCCCACAATGTCGGCGGCCTCGTTGAACGCGGCCAATTGTTCGATTTGATTGCGCGGCGCATGGTTCATCCATACGGGCCGACCGGCCAGTGCCTTCAACAGGGCATATCCCTCCCGCATGCCGCCGCACATCTTGGCGGCGCGCTCGGGGGCGTTGCCCAGGCCGTATCCCGGCCGGGGCGCTTCGAGTCCCATCTGGCGCCACAGGTCGTCGGAAAGCGCCTCGGCTTCGGCGTAATTGCCTTTGTGATAAAGGGCGTCGACCTGTGCCCGCTGCGCCTGTAATTTCCCGCGGGCCGACTCATCGGTAAGGGCGTTGATGTGCTTGTGTTGTTCGGCGGGCTCGGCGCTCCGGCGCCACATCTGCGCTTCATACCAGCAATTCCACAGGGCCTCGTCGGGTACTTCCCAGACCAGCATGGCCGGGTGTGCGTTGAGGGTGTTGTTCATGGATTGCAGGTCGCCACGGCGGGCGTCCGTATCTTCGGACAAGTCAATTGCCGCGCCCGTGTTGACCCAGGCGTATACCCCGTGCCGCTGCAGCCGGTCAAGGGCGGTACTGTCGGCGCTGGACCGGACCAGGTTAAAACCCGCTTGCGCTGCGCGCGCCAGTTCGGCGTCTTCCGCCGGGTTCTCATAAAGACCCACTACGAAGACCCGGGCGCCGTTAACGTTCAGCATACCGTCCGCTTCCACGGTGACTTCCGCCGCGAGGGCGCCGTTACACACAGCCAAAAGAAATAGCACTACTGCAACAGATATCTTTTTCATAAGCAAGCTTTCTTTTTCGTTGTTACGTGGGATTAGAGTGGAATAAAAGGAACTTATGCGGTTTCATCGCTTCCCGGTAAAGGTATCACGGTATTAGGACGAGGTTCAACAGATTCCTGCAAATTCATCCTAAAGCGGCAATTGTGATACACTTGCCTCCATTATCCGGATTCGATTCCGGACATCACAAATGGGTTTCTTAACAACTTTCAATCAATGGGATGGCATGCATCATGGATACGCCGTATTATCTCGATTTATTGGAAAAGTTCAAATCAGTGCGGATTATGGCGATAGGGGATATTTACCTCGATGAGTATGTGCACGGAGCGGTGACGGAAATCAGCCTGGAAGCGCCCATCCCTGTCTTTGAGGTCCATGAGAAACGCTATAATCCTGGCGCATCCGGCAATGCCGCCTGCAACGCCGCCGCCCTGGGCGGCCGGGTATATATGGTTGGCGTTGTAGGCGCCGATGTGAATGCCGGCATTATCCGGCGGGAATTTGAAGCGCGCAACGTGGATGTTTCCGGCCTGGTGGAAGACCCCGCCCGGTCCACGAATACTTACGGGAAGTGGCGCGCGGGCGGACACAACATCCCGAGTCAGGAAATTCTGCGTACCGACACGCCACGGCCGAAAATGATTTCTGGGGATGTGGAAGGCCGAGTTATCGAGCAAATCCGCGCGCTGGCGCCCCAAGTGGACGCGATAATGATAGGTGACCAGGTTTCCGCCACTATTTCGGAACGGGTGCTCGATGTTATTTTGGAGTGTGCCTCAAAGTATAGCCTGATAACGGTGGCCGACTCCCGCGCCCGGGCCGGCTTTTTCAAAGGGGTGACCCTGGTAACGCCCAACGACAAGGAGGCGGGCCTGGCCGCGGGTGTGGAAGTGACGGACCAGGCTTCCCTGGAACAGGCCGGCAAATTCCTGCTCGGCCGCGCCCAAAATGTCCTGATTACTCTGGGTCCCGACGGTATTGCCTGTTTCGCGGCTGATGGCCGTATGGAAAAAGTACCCATTCGGCCGGTTGCCGTGCGGGATGTGACCGGTGCAGGCGATACGGTGACCGCAGCCGCCACATTGACCTTGGTGGCGGGGGGCTCCCTTTATGACGCGGCTTATCTGGGCAACCTTGCCGCGGGTATTGCCGTTACCCAGACCGGGGTTGTTACGGTTGCCAATGCCGAGGTTTGCGACGCCCTGATAGAGGGGGATACGCCTGCCACGGACAAGGTGAAAACGCTGGAGCAGCTGCAGGCTCTGATAAAGCGGTTGAAGCGGGAAGGCAAACGCGTGGTGTGGACCAACGGCTGCTTTGATATCCTCCATGTCGGCCATATCATGTATTTACAGGAGGCGCGTAAGGAAGGGGACGTAATGATTGTCGGCCTGAACAGCGACGCTTCGGTGAAGAAGAACAAGGGGGCCGACCGTCCGGTGGTAAGCGAGCGTGACCGTGCCCAGGTGCTTTCCGCCCTGGAATGTGTGGATTATATTGTCATATTTGATGATAAAACGCCCCTGCCCCTGCTCGAAACCCTGCAGCCGGACATCTATGCCAAGGGCGGCGACTATACCATGGACACCATCGTGCAGGAGGAGCGGCGGTTGGTGGAGTCTTACGGGGGGCGTATTGCCATCATCCCTGGCCGGGAAGGCCAGTCCACCACCTACATCATCAATAAGATTGCCGGGAAGTCCTGAACAGCGGGGGCGCCCGGAGGTCTTGGCCGGGGGCAAATTTTTCTTGCATCCGGCGGTTTATTTTTGTATACTAACCGTTTATATGTTTGTTAAGGAGCGTATGGCGGGGCCGTAGTGCGTCTGCATACGGTACATCTGTCCGTGTAACGGGCAGCCTTCCTGTCATACACAACAGTCGGACCATGAGGCTTATCCGGTAGTATTGGGTTTGAAACCGGACAGGCGGCAAGGCGCTGGGAGCACGGCGTTTTTGTCGCGGATGCGGGAGCATGGGAACTCGCGGGCTACACGGTCAGACGGAGAAAACAGACAGCTATGCTGGAAATCATTGCGTTTGTGTTGCTTTCGCATCAACCGATGGCGCCTGTGGCGGAGGGTGTGGCTTCCTACTATACGGTTGAAAGCGCCGGAGCAAGAACGGCTTCAGGGGAGAGGCTGAATGACGGCGATTTCACGTGTGCCATGCTTCAGGGAGCATTTGGCGAATATGTGCTGGTTGTTGCGGAAAACGGCCGTTCCGTGGTATGTCGCCTGAATGACCGGGGGCCTTTTACCCGGGGGCGCGTGATCGACCTCTCGCGGGCGGCCATGCGCGAATTGCATCCGACGGCGGGCTTGCTTACGGTGAAAGTATTCCGCCTTGGCACCAATCCTCCCCCGGAATTGCTCCGAAAATCACTCAATTGACCTGAAATCCACCCATTCCGTTCTAATCAATGCGGTTGGCTTTTCCTCAATCTCCGGATTGTATAAGCCGAGTTCCACCTGGTAACGCAGGGGACGCGCCATGACTGGCCGGGTGAAAATCAGTGCCTCGTTGGTCTTCCATCGGCTGGCGGGCGGTTTCGGGTCGACATCCCACACGAGTTCCGGGAGACCTTTCTGCGGCTCAAACAGGCCGTCACGGTCCGCTTCATGGACCTTGGCCCGCATCCAGATGCGCAGCGTATTTCCCTCGGAGGGAGTTTTTTTGCAGTGGATAACCAGCCTCAAAAGATACCAATTATCCGAGGCTTTCCCGACATTTAACTCCAAAAGGCTCGTATTGTCGTTCATCGGCTGCCTATTTCCCGTATATCGTTCAAGTGCCCGGGTATAACGCTTTTCCAGGGCGGCTCTCTCCTTGTCGGATAACAGATAGTTTTTACCGTCCAGGGCCAAAACCTTGTACATCTCAAAGAGATTGCTTGTTTTTTCAAGGTTGGGAAGCCCTTTTTGCGCCAGCACGTGCGCATAGCCCGGCCCCGCGGGGTTGTTGTCTTCGACCTTTAACGCTGAAATATTTTCAAAGCCCTGCTCCAGAAAGAAGGCCATATTTTTCTCGAGTGCCGCGATATAGTCACCTTCCAGGGGCTGATACAGCACTATGTAAGCGGTTTCCGCCAATTCGGGCAGGGTGCCTTCCGCTGCTCGCGATTGGGCTTTGACCGGGGCAAAATGCCGTAAACCGTCCTTTTTTAGGCTGGCTTCCATTCTCCGGGTATAAAAATCGAGACCAAGTGGTGACGGTACGGGGGAAACCTCCTGGTACCAGGCGACAGCCCCGGCCGCCCCTTCCGCAGGAGGAGCCTCTTGACGTGTGGATTCGTGGTCGGCCATGGATTTGAGCAGAAGTTCCGGAACCTGTTTTCCCCCGCTGGGCGCCTGCAGGATGTAGTGCCCCGTCCGGATGGTATCCTTGTATAAGGTCATACCCGAATTACCCCGCTGCTTTACTTCAGGTTCATGGGATAACACGGGAAGTTCCAGCCGCTTTGCGGGTCCAAAAGGAATCAGACTCAGATTGAGGAACTGCAGCGTCAGGAAAAGCAGCAATATCCCCCATAGCAACCGGCGTAAACGCACAAAAGGCACCGCATCCAGGGCGAGTGTGGCCAAAAAGGCCGGCGCCGCCGCCATACCGTAAAGAAACCTCGGGCTGTGCAGGGAAAAGAGGCCGGTCAACAGCAGATAGGTACCCAGCGGCCAGGAAAGCAAGAAGAGCGCCAGGGCGGTACGGTTGCGTTTGAGTAATAACGCGGGCACCCCGGCCAGCGCCACCAGTGCCAAAGGCAGAAAGGTTACTTCGTTTACCAAATAGATCAGGTAGCGTTTCCAGAAGCGATGGTAAGGCGCCAAAAGCCGGGTATCAGGACAGGCGGCGGAAGGGGGGGCGGTGTCTGTGGAGAATCCGGAGATGGCGGGATCAAAAGCAATGCGCGCTTCAGGTGTTTCCGTTACCTCAGGCAGGGCGCCCGCGAGGCGTGACGCGATGCCGGGTTGAAACAGGCTTATATCATGCCCCCGATGTGTGCTCCACCAGGTGTACACATATTCCAGATGGCTGAAATACCACCAGGAGCAAACCGCGGTGACGACTATGGCGCACAAACCGAGATTAAACAGAAGTTTTGCCCATGGGCGTCGGGTGGTGGCATCACCCGACGCTTTTTCCGGGACCAGCGCCTTTACCATACCCGTACTCCACGCCAATGCCATGGGCAGGGCCAGGTAAATCAGGGCCGTTTGTTTCGTCAGGAGTGCCAGTCCGCAAAGGAGGCTAAAAAGCAAGGTCCAGCCCGTCTTGCGGAAAAAATCGGATTTCAAGAGGGCAAACAGCGCCCATAGAACCAGGGCGCCGCACAGGGTGTCCGGCATGACCATCCGGGAATAGCCGTAAATCATGGGCGTTAACGAGGCGACGACCGCAGTGAGCAGGGCGTTGTGCGGCGCCATGCCCTGGCGTGCCAGCGTGTAAATACCCAACAGTAACAAGGCCAGCGCAAAACTTCCGGAAAGGGCGGCCCCATCCGGGGTGTCGCCGAAAAGGTGTATGGCGGCGGTCCCAAGAAAATGGGATAGCGGCGGATAGGGAGATTCAATCCCGATAGCCGCCATCAGGCGCGCCAAAACGCCCCGTACCTCAGGCGGGAAGAGGGCGTCATGAAACGCTTCGGCCTGCTGTATATGGTGAGCCTCATCCCACCGGATAAGATGGCGGTCCACGTTCAGCCAGTAAGTGTTCAGGACGGTGTGAAAAACGATAATCAGCAGCAAAAGCAATAACCCGGTGATATCAGGCCGGCGGCTGGTTTGAACCGGCGGGGCCTTTGGTGTTTCCGGAGGAAGCAGACGCCATCCCGCGGGCATTTCAACGCCGACACCGGGAAGGATCTCCGTGGGTGCGGGTGTTGCCGGTGTTTCAAATTCCATCAATGGACTCCTACAGGTTGCAGGCTGAATATAGTGAATTAAGTGGTCCCGGGCTTCTCCCCGTGCCAGCTAGTCGCCCGTCAGCATTCCCGCAACGCAAGCGGTCATGAAGGCGGCCAAACTGCCGCCTATGAATGCGCGCACGGTCATTCGGGCGATATCGCCGCGGCGTTCCGGGGCGATGGCGGACATGCCGCCGATAAGGATACCGAGGCTGCCGGGATTGGAAAAACCACATAATGCATAGGTGGCTACAGTAATGGTTCTTTTGCTTAAGGTACCCTCCTGAATGAAGGTCTGCAGGTTTTGGTAGGCGATAAACTCATTAAAAACGGTTTTGGTTGCGAGTAATTCGGCCAACGGGCCAATGTCCTTTGAGGGGACGCCCATGACCATCGCAAACGGTCGGAAGAAGTATCCTAACAGCGTGGTGATTGATACGCCTGAAACGGCTATCGCGGCCTGATCGGCCAGATAGATCAATCCGACGAAAACGATAAGCATGGCGGCGACATTTAAGGCCATGTTTAATCCCAGCGTCGCGCCGCGCGCTGCCGCGTCGAAAATGTTCTGGCTTTCCACGGGCAGGCGTACGCTGGTGATTCCGGAGGTTTCCGGTACCTCCTTTTCCGGCACCATCATCTTGGCGATCAGGATGGCGGCGGGCGCACTCATGAGCGAGGCGGTTAACAGATGCCCCGGTTCCGCGCCGAAGTTGGCATAAGCGACCATGACACTGGCCGCAATAGTGGCGAGAAAGGTGGTCATGATGGTAAACAGTTCGGAACGGGTCATGCGCTGCAGATACCCGCCCAGGGCAGCTGTGGATTCAATGCCGGTAAATACAAGGAGAGCCGCGCCAAATGTTTCCGCGCCTGACGTTTTCAAGGTGCGGCGCATGATCCAGGCCATGGCGCGGACCACGGCTTGAATAACGCCCAAATGCTGCAGGATGCCCGCCAGCCCGGCCACGAAAATAATGACGGGCAACACGTTAAACGCGAAGATGGCATTGATGACAAAAGGTTCCTGGGCCGCCAGTTGACCGTCAGGGCCCGGCACCAAGACCCGCTCAAGTACAAATAACCGGGTGAGATTGCCGAATACAAAGGCTGCGCCTTCCGTGCTGGCGGCAGTGATGAAGTCGAAAACGTGGTTGACCCCGTTAAACAGCTGGGCGCCCAGACGCGTATGCAGAACCGCCATGCCCAGAAACACCTGCAGGAACAGCCCCCAGAACAGGATGCGCCACGGAATATGTTTCCGGTCTTCCGAAAGCAGCCAGGCCAGAAGGACCATGCAGAAGAGACCGGCCAGACTGGTTGCCTGCATCCCGAAACTACCGCCCATGGGCGTACTCCTTGTCAAGCCCGCACAGGGATTATTCAGCGTTGTTTCCGGCCGCTTTCTTTAAGCAGGCGGCCGCTTCTTCACACTGGTCGGTGGCTATGAAGTCAACCCCGGCCGCACGGGCGGCCTCCCAGCGTTGTTGTGCCACTTCCAGTGAGCCAAAGTTATACCCGGTACCCCAGCCGAAACGGAGGCCGGTTACCTGATTGTGTCCATTCAGAGAATAAAAGCGTATCCAATAGCCCTGCTCATGGGCCTGTTTCACCAGGGTGGCCAGCCGTTCGGCGTCGTCGCTGGTCCATTCCCCCGCTTGATTCTGCCCTTCCGGTTCGACCGCGCTCCAGGAGTAGTTTACCCAGCGCCTGAAATTGTCCGCCGGCTTGTCATCGCTGCCGCGGCCGAAGATGCGCAGCCGGCCCCCCACGGGCACAACATCATAAAACTGCTCGATTTCCGGGCGGCCTCCACCGGTCAGTACCAGGACAGGTTTAATCTCGATGGGCGTGACGGGATCCGGCGCGGGGCCCTTCACGGCTGTACACAACCAGTTCTCATATTCTCCGGTAAGCGTCCAGACAGCGGGGTGCATGGCCCTGTCATGGCCGCGAATATCATTGATATTGAGCGTGATCAGGGGCCAATGGCGCTTGTCTTCCGAGGCCAGCGCCTGTTCAACCAGCGGCCGTACCCGCTCAAAAAAGTATTCACGCAATGTCGGTTCCTTGCCGTCAAAGGGCCCCTCATGGGCGACGACCAGCCGTCCCGCACCGTCATTGCCTTCCGCGTGCCAGCACAGGTCGATTTCAATGCCCAGCGGGACCCCCGTTTCCAGCGCCCGGTCAATGCGGTTATGCCAGAGCCCATGATAGGGATAACAATTATGCGCCTCCATTAAGACACGTTCGCCCGGGAGAAAACCGCCGGATTCACCGGCGCTCACGAATATGCACACGGAAAACACCATGATAACGGGCCAGGTTATTTTCATCGGGTTCATACGGTTCCTCCGTCGTGTTAGGGTTGACCGAACGGATCAGTCCGGTCCGTCAGACCTGTCGGATGCGTCGATTACAGAGTATACGATTTCCTGAAGTGTATTCAACGATGAGTTCCATGTTTCAGAATAGGATTGACCCGCCATTGGGCTTCTTCGCCCCAACGTTTATGATTTATCTCTTTGGACTCGAACGGGGCATCTCCGTACAGTATCCGGCTTGCTACCGCCATTAGCAACAGGGCACAGAGAATCACGGGCAGCGCCCCAAGCCAGAGACGCCGCACCAGTGATCGGCAGGATTCCGGTTCGGTTGTTTCAAGAATTGCGGCATCCCTTGGTAAAAACACTATCAGAAACGTTGCCAGGGCGGCGTTCACGATGATCACCCATTCGGTCACCAGCCGGTTTTCGTGAAAATGGACCAATGCCCGCTCAAAATTGGCGACTACCATGATCCACAGGAAGGCCAGATAAATCACTTGTCCGCGGGCCGTCCAGGAAGTGGGCACAATCGGCAGGGGGCGCTTGAGATGCACTGTCATCAAGGCAATCACCGGCGCGGCCAGGACAATCCATGTAATGAGGAACCACGTGGAAGCGCTGAACTCCAGAGTGCCCACCAGCGGCATTTTCATGGAGGCCGGAACAACGTCCGCCCACTGTTCCACGTTCTTGCAGACATTCAGGAACGTGATGAAAAATAGCACCAGAACAATGGCCGTAAATTCCGGCCAGCGCTTGCGTTCTTGGCTACCCTCGTGCGGTTTTACGAATACGGCCAACACGCCCAACGCTATCGCCAAGGCTATGCCGTGTCCGAAGCCGTGCAGTTGTTCCATGATGCTGTGCCAGTTGGCGCTTTGATAGTGGGCCCACAGGCCGGAAGGGCCGCCAGGGTTCAATGCGGGATGTCCCGGCATGCGCAGCAGGGCACGCAGAAAAGGCACGAAGGCAAAGGAGAATCCGCCGATAAGGCCGGACAGGGAACCGGCAAGCGTCACGCCGCCCAAGCCGTATCGACGGCAATACAGCATGCCGGCGATGAATACGCCCAGGATGCCCGCCCAGTCGTCGCTGCGCGGCGGCGTCAGCCGGAAACCGCCCATGAACTGCAAGGGTATCGAACCCAGCACAGGAAGCAACAGAAAGGCGAGCAGCCATCCTCCCGCCAGGTACAGCAGGAGCCGGGATTCACGCCGCCAGGCGCCCCAGTAATAAAAATAGACGCCGACACCCAGCCCCAGGCCCAGCAGCCAGCCTAAATGTTGCGGGTAATAGTGGGCGAAATTCGGCCAATTCGACAGGTAACTAAAAATGCTGAAGGGCCTGTTGGGGTCTCCGACGACTATCACCAATGTCCGCGCCAGAAACGCATTGATGCCCAAAGCGCTGAAAACGGCATATACCGCCGCACCGCCGCCCGCACCCAGCCCGGCGAACAGCACCAGGTATCGTCCCCCGGCAAACCGGCGGTCCCAAAGGTCGAAGAGACAGACGCCCACCAGGGCTGCCAAGGCGGAAAACCAGTCCGCATCATACCAGTATAACGGGCTTTGATGTCGATTCCAGGTGCTGTCCATGTGCATTTCCGCAAGGGTGCCCGCCTCCAGAATGGTGCGGGTGTTCAATAACCACACTTGTATTCCCGCGCTGAGCGCCATCACCAGGGACATGGCAAGGGCCAAACCCGCCAGCCGGCGCCAGCCGCTCCCTTTCAGGCGATGCCAGAGAAGTGCGCAAACGGCTATAGCCGCCGTGAAGCCCGGCCACCAGGCAGGACCTTGAAATCCGCCCGGGGAAGGCATAAAAAATGAACCGCCCAAGTATACGGTTTCCGGTACGATAATGGCGTCCTCCAACCAGGGTTGGATAACGAGGTTACTTAAGGCCATGACCAACAGGACAAAGAGGGTCGGGACCATAAAATCATTGATTTGTTTTCTGTCCATGACCGCAGGTAGGGCGGCGCCCATTCCCCCTATTCCAGCCCATAGCACGCCAACGAGAAAGGTGGCGTAAAAGCCGTAGATACAGGATTGCCACTGCTCGGAACCGCCAAAGGAAATGGGATACATGTAGGAAATCGAGCCGCCGAATCCCCAGCCCAGGCCGCCAAAAAGCGCGAAAAAGGCAACCCGATGCCGCCAGTCCTCCCGGCCGGATACCAGGCATGCGGCTACGGAAGCGAGTACCCCGGCAATCATGGCGCCCGATTCGTGGCCGAAATTGCCCCGGATACCCCAGCCGATTGAAAGGGACAACGCTATCAGGAAAACGGCGCCCGGCTGCAAGCCGGGCAGGTCTCGCCAACGCATCATTATTTCATCTCCCGGGAGTTGAACCAAAAAAGCCGCCCTCAGGATACACGGTTTTCAAGGCGCGAATAAACCTGTCGAACTGCACCGTCCAAAATTCCTACCGAAAGAGACATCGTCCTGTCATTTGCCAACGTACCAGGAAGAAGGAGTACTTGCACCCGGGGGAGGAACCTGGGCATGTTGTTCCGGTCAGCCGGACGCAGATTGGATGCTCCGTTTGCATTGGACACATTCCAACGGCGACAATATCCCTTTATAATACAGCCCTCTTTTTTGGAGTCAACTCCCCGTGTTAAGCATTTTAAAAAAGTTGTTCGGCACCAGTGCCGAACGGGATATCAAAAAACTGCTTCCCCTGCTCGAACAGGTGAATGCCCACGAACGGCGCATCAGCGCCATGAGCAATGACAGGCTTCGCGCCCAGACCGGCGTGTTAAAAACGAAACTGGCCCAGGGTGCCGATCTCGATGCGTTGCTGCCGGAGGCCTTTGCCGTGGCAAGGGAAGCCGCCAAGCGGGTCGTTGGCTTGCGCCCTTTCGACGTGCAGGTGCTCGGCGGCATTGTGCTGCATCGGGGCGGTATCGCGGAGATGGTGACAGGTGAGGGAAAAACCCTGGTGGCCGTCCTGCCCTGCTACCTGAACGGCCTGACGGGGGACGGCGTGCACATGGTAACGGTAAACGATTACCTGGCCCGGCGTGACGCCGAATGGATGGGTCCCATTCACCGTTTTCTGGGGCTGAACGTAGGCGTCATTCAGCATGACATGGACGTGTATGAACGCCAGGCGGGGTACCGGGCGGACATTACCTACGGCACCAATAACGAATACGGCTTTGACTACCTGCGCGACAATGGGTCCTTGTCCGTCAGGCATTGCGTGCAGCGCAAGTTGAACTACGCCATCGTGGACGAGGTGGACTCAATCCTGATAGACGAAGCGCGCACGCCTCTGATTATTTCGGGGCGGCCTGAAAAAAGTTCCGACATGTATCTGCGCGTGGACGACGTTGTGCGGCAGCTGCGCAAGGATGTCCACTTCGAAATGGATGAGAAGCAAAAACATATCATCCTGACCGATGACGGCATGGTCATGTGTGAACGCCTGCTCGGGGTGGAGGACATGTACACGGACGACAGCATCGGGTATGTGCACATGATCGAGCAATCCTTGAAGGCCCACCACTTTTTCAAGCGTGATGACGAGTACATGGTGCGTGAGGATGAAGTGTTGATTGTGGACGAATTCACTGGCCGCGTCATGGAAGGGCGACGGTATTCCGACGGCCTGCACCAGGCCATTGAGGCCAAAGAGCGGGTTCCCCTGCGCTTCGAGTCGCAGACCATCGCCACCATTACCTACCAGAACTACTTCCGGATGTACAACAAGCTGGCCGGCATGACCGGTACAGCCATGACCGAGGCCGTTGAATTTGAAAACACCTATAACCTGCAAGTGACAAAAATTCCGACGAATTTGCCCCTGATACGGCAGGACCAGACCGACCTGGTATTCGGTTCGGAAATGGGCAAATTCCGGTACGTGGTGCGCGACATCGCTGAGATCAACGCCTCAGGGCGGCCCATCCTGGTGGGTACGGTATCCATTGAAAAGTCGGAATTGGTCGCTCAAATGCTTCATGAGACGGGCATTTCCTCATATCAGGTGCTCAATGCCAAACATCATGAACGCGAAGCGTCCATTGTGGCTAACGCGGGCAAACGCGGCGCCATTACCATCGCCACAAACATGGCCGGACGCGGCACGGACATCAAACTGGCCGAAGGCGTCCGTGAATTGGGCGGCTTGTATATAATCGGTACGGAGCGTCATGAATCCCGTCGCATCGACAACCAGTTGCGCGGCCGCTGCGGCCGCCAGGGTGATCCCGGGGCCACGCGTTTTTACGTAAGCCTGGAAGACGAAGTGGCACGCCTCTTCGGCGGCGCCACGGCAAAACGGTTCATGGGTAAGCGCGGCGGCGAGGAAATGGATGAGGCGCCCCTGAACATGCGGATTCTGTCCCGATCCATCGAGTCAGCCCAGCGCAAAGTGGAGGAGTACAACTTCGAAGCGCGCAAGATGCTGCTTGATTACGACCAGGTCATGGACAAACAGCGCAAGTACATTTACGGTCTGCGCCATGAAATCCTCGAAGACCATGACCTGACCGAACATCTGCACCGTATGTTCGAAAACGTCATCGCGGATATTGTGGATGCCTACGCGCCCCAGGACAAGTTGCCGGATGAATGGGACATGGAAGGCCTGGAAGCCGCCCTGCACTCCATGTTCAGTTTTGAATTTGATGTGTATGCTGCCGGGGACGGGGAGCCCGCGCCCCTGGGCGAAGATATTTTCAATCAGTTGCTCCGGGAATATGCGCGGCGCGAAGCGCTCTTCGCCGAAGAACTGCGGGAACATTTCCAGGGGCATCCCGACGAAATTTATGCCGCCATCAGTCCCGAGAAGTTCGCGCGCAAGCGTTTCCATGAAATTGAATCGAATGAACTCCTGCGTATTATCGACGAAAAATGGATTAATCATCTTTATGAGATGGACTACCTGCGCGAATCCGTGAGGCTGCGCGCCTTCGGGCAGAAGGATCCGCTGCTGGAATATAAGCAGGAGGGGTTCGAACTCTTTGAAGGCCTGATCCGTGCCATCGAAGAAAATGTGGTCCAGATGCTGTTCCGGATTACCGATCCCGCACGCCGGCACCGGATACAGCCGGGCGCGGCCCGCCACGCGCCGGGCGTTCAACGTGAACGCATGCGGGATTATCAATATACGGGCGCCGATAAGGAAGCCGGGCGCAGTTTCACGGCCATGGACGCCAGCCGCGTCAATCTGGCCGCTGCGGCTGCGCCGAAATCGGGTGCCCCGTCCAAACGTGAACCCGTGCGTGTTGTGGAAAAAATTCAGCCTAACGACCCCTGCCCCTGTGGAAGCGGAAAGAAATATAAAAAGTGTTGCGGCCGCGTAAACACCTGATCCCCGTACTCATCATCCTGTTTTGGCTGGTCATGATGGGTATTCTGGTTTACCGTGAAGCGATTGTTCCCCGCATGTATCACGGCTTGGCTTCGCGGCGGATTGACATGCCCCAGTCGTTGAGCTTGGGCCTTTATTTCAGTGAAGACCAGCAGGTGGGGTATATCAACCTGCATACCGCGCCCGAGGAGCGGGCCGAGGAAAAGGGGTATGTTTTGAGCGCCAACGGGCGCGTTGAATTTCCTCTTTTTGGCCAGGAGACGCGACTGCAATTGATGGGTACGGCGTGGATGTCCGCCGTCAGCGGCCTGCGCGAGTTCGATTTTCATCTGAACGCGGCCGACCATGAAATGCGCATCGTGGGAACGGTTCAGGAAGGGATGGTGGATGCCACACTATATACGGCGGGCGAAAAAATTCCCTTCAAGTTGCCGGTCGGCCGGGAGTTGTTGTTATCCGGCAGCCTGGGCCTGAATGCCGCCTCCATGCCGCGGTTGCTGCCCGGTGAAGTCGCTTTTGTGGACGCTTTTGACCCGACCACCATGTCGGTGGGCCGCGCTAAAATTGAAGCGCTCCACTATGAGAGCCTTGAGGTGGCCGGCGAACCGCTGGAAACCATTGTGGTGGCCACCACCATATCGGGTATTACCACGCGCGCCTGGGTTTCCCAGGAGGAGGAAATCATCCGCGCCGAAACCCCGTTCGGGCTTATTATCAAGCGGGTGGACCCGCGGGAGGCTGTCGGACCGCTGCACCCTGACAATACAGCAGACATGGTCCGCAGGCTGGCCATCAAGGCTGCGGGTCCCGCACCGGACCCCGGTGCGGATGCATTGCGCTTGCATATCACGGGCATTGGTGAGGCGCTGATGCCGCCCCAGGATACCCGACAGCGCAGGACGGGAGACGCATGGCTGATTGTACGTCAGGACCCGAAAGACAGCACTCTGTCCGAACCATTCAGTGGCAGCGATATGGACCTGTATCTTGGTTCTGATATGTTTATTCAAACGGCCCATCCACGCATCCAGGAACTCGCGCGGGAAATTGTGGGAAGAGCAGAAAATCCCTGGGGAAACGCGGTACGCATACACGACTGGGTCTACGCGAACATTGCCAAGGAAAGCGTGCTCAGCGTACCCAGCGCGCTTACCGTGCTCGAGGTGCGCAAGGGCGACTGCAATGAACACGCCGTGTTGTTTACCGCCCTGGCCCGCGCCGCCGGGATACCGACCCGGATTGCCATCGGCCTGGTGTGGAGTCCCGCACTGGCGTCTTTTGGTTACCATGCCTGGCCCGAAGTATACGTGGGAAGATGGATGGCCATGGACCCCACCTTCGGGGAGTGTACGGCCAACCCCACACATATCAAACTGTTCACGGGCGGCATAGACCAGTGGCCGCGGCTGATGGCCTATATCGGCGCCATCAGGCTTGAAATACTTGAAGACCGGCAACCTCCGGTTTGATGGCGCGCCTCCCCTTGCGGGGCGGCATGACAGCATTCTCCGGAAACCATTAAGGAACGGGATCGGTTATGACCCATTCAATCCGCACCGAGCAATTGAGCAAGCACTTTGGAGATAACTTGGCTGTAAACTGTCTTGACCTTGAGATTGAACCGGGCACCTTTTTCTGCTTCCTGGGGCCGAACGGCGCCGGGAAAACCACCACCATTAAAATGCTTACCGGATTGCTGCATCCCAGTTCCGGCCGTGCATTGCTCGGCGGTTTCGACATCAGCAGGCAGCCGGTGGAAGCGAAAAGGCTGCTTGGTTATGTGCCGGACCATCCGTTCCTTTACGATAAACTTACCGGTAATGAATTCATGCGCTTTGTCGCTGGGTTGTACCGGATGTCCGATTCTGATTTCCGGATGCGTTGCGGCAGCCTGCTCGACATGTTCGAGCTTGCCGGTGTTGCGGACCAGCTTATTGAAGACTACAGCCACGGCATGCGCCAGAAACTGTCTTTTGCCTCTTGCTTTCTGCACGATCCCCGAATTGTCATTGTGGACGAGCCTTGGGTCGGCCTGGACCCTAAAAACATCCGGTTTGTTAAAAATTTCCTACGCCAGAAATGCAGGGAGACCGGGCTGACCGTGTTCATGTCCACCCACACCCTGGGCATCGCGGAAGAAATCGCCGATTTGATAGGGATTATCAACCATGGCCTCTTAAAAGCGGTGGGCACCGTCAGCGACATCAAGAAACTCCATCACCATCCCGGTTCGCTGGAAGACGTGTTCCTGGAGATTACCCGGGAAACGGAAGAAATACCGATTCAGCCCGGGGTGGCGATATCGGCGCAAGCGGGCGGCGCCCGGTCATGAACCAGATTTGGACCATCATCTTGGCAAAACTGCGCATTGCCCGTCATGAAGTTGCCGGTGTGCGTAACCAGTCCAAACTCAAGGTGGGTGTTATCACCGTGTCCGCCACCGTGCTTTGGATCGGCGCCTTTGTATTCTTTTACAAGGGATTTGAATGGTTGGTGGACTTCGGCGGCAGGGGCGGTGCGGAACTGAATTTAGGCGACCTGCTTATGGCGCGGTTGTTGAGTATCCTCACGCTTGCCATATTCCTGCTGCTGATTTTTTCGAATGCGCTGGTTTCCTTTTCCACACTTTACCGGTCCCAGGAGGTGGCTTACTTGATACAGGCGCCCATACGTTATGACCGCCTATTCTTCGCTCGCTTCTTTGAATGTGCGGTATTTAGTTCGTGGTCCCTGGCTTTTCTGGGTTCGCCGCTGATGCTCGCGTATGGGCTGGCCACTGACGCGCCCTTTATTTTTTATGTAGTTGTGCTCGCCTTTTTTTTGCCCTTGATTCTGACGCCTGCATCCATCGGTGCCTTGATTACCATAGCGCTGGCGCGTATTTTCCCGCGGTTGAAACCTGCCTGGCTCGCGGGGTTTGGGGTGGTGGCCGTCGGCCTGTTCTTCCTGT
>JAKJCY010000120.1 GCA_022706235.1 Candidatus Hydrogenedentota bacterium
GGCTACGCGGCCGGTGAAATGAAGCACGGCCCTATTGCGCTGGTAACCAATGAACTGCCGGTCATTTGCGTGGCCGTCGAGGGCGACACCTACGACAAGGTGGTGTCTAATATCCAGGAAATCAAAGCGCGCGCCGGCCTCGTCATCAGCGTGGCCACAGAAGGCGATACCAATATTCTCGCTCACAGTGAAGATGTAATTTACGTGCCGGAATGTTATGAACCCTTCAGCCCGATTATCGTTGCCGTTCCGCTGCAGCTCTTTGCCTATTACGTGGCAGTAAACCGTGGCTGTGATGTGGACCAGCCCCGCAATCTCGCCAAGAGCGTTACCGTCGAGTAGTTCCCCCTACCAATAGAAACATGCGGCGCAGGAAGTCATTGATTTCCTGCGCCGATTTTTTATTGGAGACGTGATCTTGTCCTGATTTCCCGCTTATGGTATTGTTTTCCAAGGCTGACATGAATATCGCAAGACAAAAAAAGGCAAGAACACTTCCGCGAAGACTCGTGAATGATGGCGCAGGAAACGCACGCCTGCCGGGCGGATCAAAAGATGTATGAGAGGAGTCACAATGAAATATAACATGTTGAGGGCAACCCTGATACTGATAACGGTTTTTCTCATCCTCTTTATGACCACACATGTGGTCCGCGCAGACGCTCTGCCGCTAAAAGCAATGCTGGTAACAGGCCAGAATAATCACAACTGGCAATTAAGCCATCCCATCCTCAAGACCATTATCGAGGATACGGGTATGTTTCAGGTGGACATCGCGCTCACCCCGCCCGAGGGCGGTGATATGTCCACGTTTACGCCTGTCTTCGCCGATTACAGCGTAGTCATCCTGGACTATACCGGCGATCGCTGGCCCGACACCACGCGGCAGGCCTTTCTGGACTATGTGCGCGGCGGCGGCGGCGTTGTGGTTTACCACGCCGCCGACAATGCCTTCCCGGATTGGCCGGAGTTCAATGAACTCATCGGCCTGGGCGGCTGGGGCAACCGCACTGAAAAGCACGGCCCCTATGTGTTTTGGCGCGACGGGGAACTTGTGCGTGACACACGGCCCGGACCGGGCGGCGCCCATGGAAAACAACATCAATTTGTCGTCAAGCATCGTGTCATCGATCATCCGGTCACCCGGGGCCTCCCCGAGACCTGGCTGCACGAAAAGGATGAATTGTATCACCACCTGCGCGGCCCCGCCGAAAACATGACCTTGCTGGCAACAGCATGGTCCGCACCGGAAACCGGCGGATCGGGAGAACATGAACCGGTCCTGTTTACCATTGCTTACGGAGAAGGGCGCGTTTTCCATACCGTCCTGGGACATGCGGGAGACGACCCGCCTCCGGCGATGCAGTGCGTTGGATTCATTGTCACGCTGCAGCGCGGAACCGAGTGGGCGGCCACCGGAACAGTGACCCAACCGGTTCCGGAGGATTTTCCCATGGCGGAACAGGTGCGCCTACGGCCCCATTTTAAACAAAGTGAACCCAAAACTCCTTTGGAGGGACAGGCGCGCGGCTGCGCGAGCAACAAGCGCTCCGCACGTGAATGACCGTGCGATTGCCTCTACGCCCATTACCGGATGCCGCCAAAGTAATTGCACAGGACTAATTCCGGCGGCGCCGCGTAGGGCCTGAACACGGCGATAAGTTCCGTGCGCGGGCTGGCGGAAGATACGGTAACGGTATATCGCGCCCGGGATGAAAGCAGATTCCCACCCGGGGCATGCCACCCCAGGAAAACATAGTCGTCATCGGTGCGGATGGCGTTTAACGTTACTTTCATTCCATCAGCCAACCGGTACACGCCCGGGGGCGGTTGGGTCACGCCCGCCTCCGCCGTATCCAACATTAACACCAGGGTACTCCCGGCGGCGGCCGTATGCGGCCCGAGGGTCTTGTCACCGTCCATCCGCACCGGTAAACTGAAATAGCGGATGTCTCCCTCATAGTTTTGGCTCCAGCCGCCAAAATAGTCCTCTTCCGCCAAATGGAAGGAAAGGAGAATCTCAGCGCCTTCCACGAAGGAATATTTTCCGGGCGCCAGCGGGTGTGTGCGACCCCTTCCCGTCCCGACCGGCGGCATCAGGTTCAGAACCGCCGTCCCCGGTCGCGCCGCAGGGCCAAAAACGGCAGTCACCTGCCGGCTTTTATCCATGACAAGCGAGTGTTCCGGATTGGGACTTGTGATATCGCCTGTCCAGCCCAGGAAAGCGACAGCGCTGCCTTCCGGCGGAAACGCCGCCAGCCTCACCCGGCTCCCCCCGCGATACCCGGAGACGCCGACGCCCGGCTGCAGGGTAGCCACTTCCGTGTTTCCAAGTCCCGCTGCGGTTACAGTTAACTGGTAGTCCGCCCTGTCAAAATGCGCCGTAACCCCTTTACTCGCATCCATTACCACAATGATTTCGGGCAGGGTTACATTTGTCTCTTCGGGGAAGTTCCCCTCCCAATGCGAGAAAACGGCATCGGGCGCGGCATGGGCGACCAGCCGGACCGATGCGCCTTCCACAATCCGGTCCAGGCGCCCGACATCGGCCTCCACCGTCCCGGTTCCTTCGCCCGCGGTAACCAGCCGCAGCGCGCAAAAGGGCGGGCCAAACACCGCCCGGTACCCTTCATCACCCGTTATTTTGACCCGTGTCAGGGGCGTTTCAGACACGATCTCGCTCCGCGAAGACTCCCAATGGTGAAAACCGGTTCCCGCCGCCGGAACCGCCTCCAAAACAATATCGGCCCCCTTGGCGAGCCGGTACTCGCCGCAGGGCGGCCGAATTTCCGCCTTCGTATCCGTGGCGCTGATGGAAACGGCGCACGGGGTGCTCCCGAAAAAGGCCTCTATTTCCACGGCCTGATGCAGCGGCCACTGCAGGGGATTGTCGAGGATCAGCCGGTCGGGTTCGCCCGGGTGGCGCATGCGCCATCCGCCGAAGGCGTTTTCCGGGTGCGGGATGGCTTCCAGCACAAGGACACGGCCCGGCGACACGGTATACCGGCCGGGTTGGGGAGAGGTGATACCCCGCCCATCTCCCGTATGAAGCACCTGCATGGAGAGGGCTTCACGCTCCGTAAAGCGGGCCGCCACATGCCGGTCCCTGTCCATCGGCAGGAAAAGGGTGTACTCTTCCGGGTCCGCCCCTTCCGGCAGGTCCCCTTCCCACCGCGTGAAGGCCAGGGGTTGTCCTTGGGCCAGGGCCGCCCGTACTTCCATGCCGGCGGCTTCATTCCGTACAAAACCATACCGTCCCGGCGCGGGGGTTAACAAAGATGCCGCCCGTTCGTCCTGCCGCCCGTCCACCGATAATTCCAGGTTAAGCGCCGTTTCCGCCTCGATGAAGGCCGCCGAAATATCCCGGTCTTCCATCATCACCAGTTGCAGGCTGGGAGAAAGGCATTGGGTATTGGAAAACGATTCCGGCAAGTCCCCGGTCCACCCCGCAAACGCCGTACGGTCGTTTTCAGGCAATGCGTGAAGTTCCACGACCTGACCATAGGCAACGCTATGTTCCGCCTTTTCCGAAATTGACTCCGGTATAACCCGCCCCTTGGCATCGCCGTGCGTTACCCTATGTACACGAATCCGTCGTTCAGCTTTTTCAAAGACGGCCCGGTAGGTTCCCGAGGCACCCTCTATCTTCAACACATGGACATTGAGTTCGTCCTCCGGCTCCTGAAGTACCACGCCCGCTCCGTTGTCCCAATGAAGCAACCGGTGACCCGGGTCCGGAAACGCTTTAACCTCCATGGCGATGCCTTCGGCCACCGCATATCGGCCCGGGCCGGGAACAATTATCCCGCTCCCTTCGGTTTCAAGAGCAACATCATACCCCCGCGAATGAAACCGGGCGACAAGCACGACGTCCTCATCCATGGAAAGCCCATACCGATGGAAAGAATCCGGAACGACAGAGAGTTCCCGTTCCGGAAAAATAACCTGCCATCCCTCAAAATAACCGCCCTCACCGGGAAGCGCCTGAACCAGTACCTCTTTGCCGGAAAGGTGCCGGTACATGCCCGGACCGGGTTGTGTAGTACCCCGGCCGGCACCGGAAACGGCGATGGTCAAGGTTTTGAATTCCTGACCGGCAGCAGGCTCCTCCCCGAATACGGCAGTCACTTTTTTATGCCGGTCCATGGTGACTGTGACGGCATCATCAGTGCCGCCGACATCGCCCGACCAACAGACAAAACCCTGGTTGGTATCGGCAAGAGGCTCGGCCGATAAGTTCACTGTTGTGCCTGGAACAAAAAGAAGGCTACCTGTATCGGGAAAAACAAACCCCTCACCCTCCCTGTCTACCTGCAATTCATAATAGTCTTCCGGCGCGAACAGTACCACCGAAAACAGCAACAACCCGAGAAACAACACAAAGCCGGCACAAGCCGACAGTATGCGGTATTTCCGGTTTTTGGGCACGTCCGTCTCCTGCGTAGCGATAAGACAGCACTCTTACGCCGATTCTTTTTCTCCAGTATGATTTAAACTGTTTCCCGAATAGGAATTCTTGTCATCACCTAAATATATTGACAATGAATAGTAGCGGCTAAAAACGATTGTTTGAATTCAATATCCCAACGGGATTTAGGAACAAAGCCCGGGGTTGCGGTACTCCGCTACCCCGGGTTGGAAAGTGCCCCCAGTTCCCGTTTACCCCAACGGGGTTGCGTCACAGTGGTGCAAATGCCGTATGGGGAAACCGACGTAACTCCGTTGGAGTAGAAAAGAGAGAAAAAGTGACATCGCTTACCCAGGGTAGCGGAGTACCGCAACCGCTGGGCTATGATATGGAATCCCGTCGGGATTCTGAATACATATGTCGGCATCTCAATACCCCATCCTGAACGGAAAGATGTGGGTAATAACGAGAATAGGAATTTGGGAACCAGACTTGGGTCGGGTGTCATTTCTCTTTAGCCTTAGGTAAGGACCTGCTGCTGGCGTATCAAATTGAGCGCGCTGCCCGCGCGGTACCAGGCGATTTGGGCGGCATTGTAACTGTGATTCACCACAATGCTTTCTTCTGATCCGTCGTCATGGTGCAACACCATGGAAAGAGACTTGCCGGGCGCGAACCCGTCCAAATCGGGTATGTCCGCGCTATCCCCTTCGCGAATCCTGTCATAATCGGCGGGATCGGCAAAAGTCACGGCAAGCATACCCTGCTTTTTAAGGTTGGTTTCGTGAATGCGCGCGAAACTACGCACCAGCACCACACGCACCCCGAGGTGGCGCGGTTCCATGGCGGCATGTTCCCGTGACGAGCCTTCTCCGTAGTTTTCATCACCCACGACAAAAGTGCCGATACCGGCGGCCTTGTAGGCGCGCGCCGTGGCGGGCACCTCGCCATAAGCGCCGGTCAAGCCGTTCCGGACTTTGTTCGTTTCACCGTTAAAGGCATTTACGGCACCGATGAAGCAGTTGTTCGAAATGTTGTCGAGGTGCCCGCGAAACCGCAGCCAGGGACCCGCCATACTGATGTGGTCCGTGGTGCACTTGCCCTGCGCCTTGATAAGCAGGCGCAATCCCTGAAGTGCCTTCTCGCCGTTTGCGGTAAAGGGCTCTAGCAGTTGCAGCCGTTTCGAATCGGGCCGCACCGCCACCTCAATGGCGGCGCCGTCCGGCGCGGGAGCGACATAACCGGCATCCTCACAGGCGAAACCCCGCGGGGGCAGTTCTTCGCCTGTGGGCGGGTCCAGGCGCACCTGCTCCCCCCGTTCATTTGTCAGGGTATCCGTAGCGGGGTTGAAGGTAAGATCTCCGGATAGCGCCAGCGCGGTCACCATCTCGGGGGAAGCGACAAACGCGTGGGTCTTCGGGTTGCCGTCGTTGCGCTTGGCAAAATTACGGTTGAAGGAAGTCACGATGGTATTGGGCTCGTCGTCAGGACCATTGCGATGGCGCGCCCATTGGCCGATACAGGGGCCGCAGGCATTTGCAAGCACCACCGCGCCAATATCGGTAAACGCGTCCAGGATACCGTCCCGCTCCAGGGTGTACCGCACTTGTTCCGAACCTGGGGTTACGGTGAACTCCGCTTTGGCACGAATCCCCTTCGCCTTGGCCTGCCGCACAAGGTCGGCGGCCCGGGTCATGTCCTCGTAGGAAGCGTTCGTGCAGGAACCGATAAGCCCGACTTCCACCTTCAGGGGCCAGTTACCGGCCGCCGCAGTCACCTTCATTTTGGATACGGGCGTCGCCAGGTCCGGCGTAAAGGGACCGTTTAACAAGGGCTCAAGGGCATCCAGGTCCATTTCAATCACCCGGTCATAAAACGCCGCAGGGTCGGCATAGACCTCGGGATCCGGGCGCAGGCACCCGGCAACGTCCCGCGCGGCACGGGCTATTTCCTCTCGTCCAGTAGCTTCAAGGTACCGGGCCATACTTTCGTCAAAGGCGAAGAGCGAGGTGGTGGCGCCCACCTCCGCGCCCATGTTGCAGACCGTCCCCTTGCCCGTGCAGGAAATACTCTCCGCGCCTTCCCCGAAATATTCAATGATGGCGCCGGTGCCGCCTTTCACCGTAAGAATGCCCGCCACTTTCAGAATGATGTCCTTGGAAGAAGCCCAGCCCCGCAACCGCCCTTTCAGACGGACCCCGATGAGTTTCGGAAATTTCAATTCCCACGGCATGCCCGCCATGACATCCACGGCATCGGCGCCACCAACGCCCACGGCAAGCATACCCAAGCCGCCCGCGTTGGGCGTATGGGAATCGGTGCCAATCATCATGCCGCCGGGAAAAGCGTAGTTCTCCAGCACCACCTGGTGGATAATGCCCGCGCCCGGCTTCCAGAAGCCGATGCCATATTTGCCGGATACGGAGGACAGAAATTCGTAAACTTCCCTATTGGAAGTCAATGCTTTTTCCAGGTCCGCCGCGGCTCCGTGTTCCGCCTGGATAAGGTGGTCACAGTGTACGGTGGCGGGAACGGCGGTGTTTCTTTTCCCCGCCTGCATGAACTGGAGTAGTGCCATTTGGGCCGTTGCATCCTGCATGGCCACCCGGTCCGGACCGAAATCCACATAGTCCTCTCCGCGCCGATAGGGCGATTCCGGCAGGGAATTCCAGGCGTGGGCGGCAAGGATTTTTTCCGAAAGCGTGAGCGGCCGGCCATAAAGACGCCGGACAGCCGTAATCTTGTCCGGAAGGTCATGATAAACGCGCCGAATTAGTTCCATGTCAAACGCCATACAACAATTCCTTCTTTTTCAGGTAAACTGTCATTCAACAAACATCCGGACATTTTGCCCGCCGCACAGGATAGGATTCAAGCCGTTGGAGCGGCAGCGTCATATTGGACACAGACCTCCGCAAGCACCTGCAGCACTTTTGCGAGACATGCTTCTTCAACCACGGCGCAGGTGTCCCGCCGGTTGTGATAGTAGTGCGCCGGGGCGGGATTCATGGCGCACAGCGCCGCTGTGGGAATGCCCGCCTGCGTGAAGGCCGTGCCGTCGCTGGAACCCACGGTAACCGTGGCGTTCCTGAGTTCCAGTCCGCAGGCACGCCCGGCGCTCCGTACCAGTTCACATACGCGCGGGTCGTGCGCTACGCGCCCGTTCAAGTCCCGGTTATACAAGGCGAGATGCTCCAATTCCGCCGCGGTATCCACCGCGATAACCACGGTGGACACGGCATCGAATTCCCCGCGGTGGGCCTCGATATACGCCCGCGCGCCCTCCAGCCCCGCCTCTTCGGAACCCGTGACCAGCGCCACGACTTCGGTATTCTCAAACGTAGTATTTTCGGCTTTCATCCACTTGACCAGTTCGGTCACACACAGCGCGCCGCTCAGGTTGTCCCCGGCGCCAGGGGAAACCTGCTTGAAATTGGTGAAGCACAGGCCGATGAGCAACCCCGGCAGAGCGAACGCCTGGGACAGGCCCAGCCACTGCCAGAAGCCGACACCCCCATGCATACCATCAGTGACGGCCGCCGCCAGCGTGGTACCCAGCACATAGAGCACAGACAAAAACAGCAAGATGGGAAACAGGGGAAAGATGCGCGGGAACCAGCGGTGAAACCGCCATTCATAAGCCGCATCGGCATGGCCCGCCAGTATAATGCGCTGTTTGCGCGCGCCGGAAGGGGGCAGCACTGCGGACAGGTTCAGCGAGGTGTACTTCGGAAAGAACGGCGCAAGAATGTGCCTGTAAAAAACCAGCTCGCAAACAAAGACCACCACGGCCAGAAGCACGGGAACCGGCGCCAGGCGCGGCGCAACCCAGTACAGGGGCAGCGCGCACAGGGTCAAGAGGGAACATACCAGCGGCATGGACATAAAGGCTCTCCGGGCAACGGGGAAAGGTTCCAGCGCCGCCTTCAACCCGGCTGCCTCCAGTTCCTGTTTCAACTGTTCCTGGCAGGCGCGTTCGCCCGGGCTCCCCGGGGCACGATCCCCGTGTTTTTCGATAATAGCGTTCATGGAAGCCTTGATGGTACGTGCAAGGCCTGCTGCGGTCTCCGGGTCCGGTGTTTTAATCATACTCCCTGTCTTCCTGGTTGTCCCGCTCAGGCGGGGATGGTTCCCTGATACAATACGGCGCCGCCCTTTTGGATGACGGCAACCTGAAGCGCCTCGGGCGCGACATCCACGCGGACGGTGGCGTCGGGTGGGTTGGTCATGGCATGAAACCGGTTGTCACCGTCCTCTCCGGGCTTGCACCAGGCAAAATCATGGGTATGCCCGCTCAACCACAGGTGCGCCCCGGCGGCATTGACCGGCCCCCGCCATAACCGCCGCACCTCCTGGGCGCCGAAGCATTCCGTCCCTACCGGCGCCATGGGCTGATGGGAAAGGATGATTCTAAACCGCGCCCGCTGTGCGGCTTCACTTTCAAGGTCCGCCTGTAACCAGCGCGTTTGCTCGTCCCGGAAAGACGCAAATTCCACCAGCCCGGCATATTCCTTGTTATCGTCCGGCTTGTCCTCACCGGAATCCAGCGCCACAACATGAACGTTGCCATGATTGAAGGCATAATAAGGACGTCCATCGCGGCCGGGCACAAAGTCCGAAAGCCGCCGCGCCCACGGACCGCGTGTCTCATGGTTGCCCCGTACATACACCATCGGCAGGCTGGAACCGAAACGGCGCGAACAGGCATCGTAAAACGCCGAAAAAAATTGTTCCTGGCTTATAAAATCATTGAGAATGTCACCGTTCAGCACTACGAAATCCACACCTTCCCAGGCAACATCTTCAAACATGGCCTCAAGCCGTCTTGAATCGTCATGGATATCATTCCACATGAGGAAGGAAAAACTCTCCTTAACCGGATCAAGCGGAGTGCAGGTGAAGGTTTCGCTTTCCACGATTTCCCCGAACTTCACTACATACGGGCTAACATACTTCTTGAATTCCCGCGATATCAGTTGGTATTGAAACGCCTTTCCCGGCACAAGTCCCGTCAGGCGCACCGCGTGGCAGGTGCTGTCGTTGGGAATCAGCCCGTCCCGGCTCGTCACGGCAACATGGTCCAACTGTCCGTCCGTGCCATACAGCACGTTTGACACCCCGTTGCGGTTGGTGTGCCAGGTGACCGTCACCTCACCCGGCCCCGGCGACTGCACCACCGGACCATGGGTAATCCCAAAAGCCTCCCCCCCGCTCTCCGTATCACAGGCCGCAGGAAGCGCCGCCCCCGTCAATCCCAGTCCCAATAGACCCGCCCCGGAGCGTCTTACAAATTCACGACGGGAAAATTTTACGGGATGCTGCTCGCTCATCAATGGGTACTTTCTTGGTCGGTATATTTATTGCATCATTACATGTGAACGGATCGGCATGTGAATCAGCGGCGAAACCGCCCTTCTTATTCTAACAAATGACGCCATATCCAGAACACCCTGTCTGAAGGGAGTGCCGACGGTGGCATAGTTTATTCATGGGACGATACCGGCCATGACCGTTCTTTTCAGGCCGGAGAAAACGCCACCGGATTCGAAAGGCTGTGCCGCTTATTCCTCTTGTGTGCCGCTACTTTTTCCGGCATTACGTCGCATATTGCGTGCCGCGAGAACGGCCTTCACGCGTTCCTGACCCCCACCTTTCGCGCCCAGGCGTACCACTTCGTTTCTAGTTCCAAAGCCTTATCGGGCAGGTCCTTGACCCGGTTTCTGAGTTCGGTGCGGTCTTCGGCCAGGTTATACAATTCCCAGGGGCCTTTTTCACCATCCGCCACCAGTTTCCAGTTCCCCTGGCGCGCGGCACGGTTGCCGAAGTGTTCCCAGTACAATTCCCGGTCACGGGGCACGTTATCTTTAAAACAAAAGGCAAGGGAAGTACCCGAAAGCGGCTGCACCGGACCATGGGTATTTTCTTCCGGACAGGCCGCGCCGACCAATTCGAGGCAGGTGGGCATGATATCCATAACGTGGCCCACTTGTGAATGGAACCCGCCGCGAGCCGCAATGCCTTCGGGCCAGTGCGCAATCAGCGGAGAGGCGCAGCCGCCTTCGTGAGCCCATTTCTTGTGCAGGCGGAAGGGGGTGTTTGATGCGTTTGACCAACTGCGGCCGTAACTGTGGAAGGAATTGACGGAGCCAATGGGTCCGTCAAGGTCGGGACGGAAGTCCTTGCCCAGTGCGCCCGTTTCAGGACACGCGCCATTGTCGGACAGAAACAAGACCAGCGTGTTCTCGAAGCAGCCCATTCTTTTCAATTGGTTCATCAACCGGCCGATATTTCGGTCCATGCAGTCCACCTGCGCCGCATAAACCGCCATCTTCAGGTCCATTTCATCCCGTTGCGCGTCACTGAGAGCGGCCCACTCCGCCGCTTCGGGGTCGGATGGCGACAGCGCCCATGCCGGGTCAATCAAGCCAAGCTCTTTCATCCGCTCGTAACGGTGCGCACGCAGTGCCGCCCAGCCGTCCCGGTAGCTGCCCCGGTACCGGGCGATATCCGCCTCGTGGGCGTGCAGCGGCCAGTGCGGCGCGTTATAGGCGAGGTACAGGAAGAACGGCGCATCCTTCGGGTGCGTTTCGAGCATGGCCAGGGCGCGGTCCGTAAAAACGTCCGTTGTATAAAAACCTTCACCGCCCGGAGTTAGCTGGTGGTCGTCTTCCGCAAACAGGCGTTTGTCTCCAACGGACTTGCCCCGGCTCAGATCACCGAAATAATTCATCCCGCCACTTATTAATCCGTAATATCGATCAAAACCCCGGTCCACCGGCCAACAGGGGCGAAACTCCCCGACATGCCATTTTCCCGACATGTAGCAACGGTAGCCTGACGGGCGCAGAGCCTCCGCGATGGTTACCGTATTGTCACCCAAATACCCCTGATATGGTCCCGTTTTCAGGCCACTGGGCCTGCTGCCTTCAACCGCATTGGCAACCATGGCGCCCAGGCCGGCCTGGTGCGGATACAGCCCCGTAAGCAGGCTGGCCCGCGTGGGACAACACCTGGCCGCATTGTAGAAACGGGTAAAGCGCAGGCCACCCGCCGAAAGCGCGTCGAGGTTGGGTGTCTTGATTTCTCCCCCATAACAGCCTATATCCGAAAAACCCAGATCATCGGCCATAATCAATACAATATTGGGTTGCCGGCGGGGATTTTCTAAACCACGTCCGGACATACCCAAAAACACTCCGGCGCCACTCGCGGCGGCGGTATGTAAAAATGAACGCCTTGAAATAGAAAAGACCATCGTTGCTTCCCTGGTTGTAATTCCCATGCCCTTTCCGGACTATGTAACCTACGGCTCCTTGGATTCTTACGACCAGCCACAGGCGGAACATAAGAAACACGAAGACGTTCATTCCTCTTATTATAAGGCAAGGCAGATCATATACGCCCGTCAATAACATTTCGCATCAAGGGATTATATAGGTCCATGGACAGAAATCACACGACTCCATGCTTTCCATGCTGACTTCTGTGTTCACTCTCGTTCCAGCAGCGAAGTTCGTGAAAACACAGTATACATCGTTCACCATTTAACCCGGGATGTAAACCGGCCGGTGACTCAGCTCGTTTCCGCCCGGATACCGAATAAAATCGGCCGTTGCACGCGCAACGGCCGATTTGTTGTATTCAGACAGGATTATCCACCCAGCGGGAATTTGCCGTCAAAGCCTTCTTCACCGCCCAGGAACAACGAGAGGATAAGCAAGGCCAGCAAGGTGAGCAGACCCAGGAACAGGTTGGCCCAGGTGAATAACTCAAAGCCCTCACAGCAACCAGGCTCTTTTCTGGGAACAATGCTTGTTGCAGCATCGTCAACAACAATGTTATTGGGTACCCTTGCGCTGGCTGTGACCACATTTGCAAGCTGCGCCACCTCCAGATCCGCTTCAGTAACAACGTAAGCCGTTGTGAAGGTCTGCACCGCGCCTACCGGCATAACCGCTATGGTCTCATTCATGCTGGTCATGGGGTCACTTAGCACCACGTCATAAAGGATGGTTTCGCCCGTATTCGTGACGGTGACCGTATAGGTAATAACATCACCCGCAGCATCATACTCTTGGACATCGGCAACTTTCTCCACGTCAATGGCGGGATTGCAGATCCACGTATGTGTGCACCCGGTGTCGGAGTCGCACGCATCCAGCGTGCAGGAATCCCCATCATCGCAATCGGTAGGCGTATGGGTGCAGCCCGTCGCCGGATCGCATGCGTCGTCCGTACACGCGTCGTCATCATCACACGCTATCGGGGTATACACACATCCTGTGACCGGATCACAGCTGTCTGTCGTGCACGCATCACTGTCATCACACGCTATGGCTGTGTGCATGCAGCCCGTCGCCGGGTCGCAACTGTCAGCCGTGCACGCATCGCTGTCGTCACACGCTATCGGCGTATTCACACACCCCGTCGCCGGGTCGCAACTGTCAGCCGTGCACGCATCACTGTCGTCACACGCTATGGCTGTGTGCATGCAGCCCGTCGCCGGGTCGCAACTGTCGGTAGTGCAGGCGTCGCTGTCATCACACGCTATGGCCGTGTGCATGCAGCCCGTCGCCGGGTCGCAACTGTCGGTAGTGCAGGCGTCGCTGTCATCACACGCTATGGCCGTGTGCATGCAGCCCGTCGCCGGGTCGCAACTGTCGGTAGTGCAGGCGTCGCTGTCATCACACGCTATGGCCGTGTGCATGCAGCCCGTCGCCGGGTCGCAACTGTCAGTAGTGCAGGCGTCGCTGTCGTCACACGCTATGGCCGTGTG
>JAKJCY010000121.1 GCA_022706235.1 Candidatus Hydrogenedentota bacterium
ATCCTCTGGAGGTTTCATGGTCAGTACTTTCCGCACCCATTTCGCGGTCGCCGATTCCGGGTCATAGCCCTTATCATATTTGTAGGTGTAGAACTCTTCGCGCGTAATGGCCTCATCGGCGCCATACAGGGCCAGGGCCCGGCGGGACCGGTTGGTCAGGTGGGTTTCGATGCGCATGGACGGACAGAAGTCTTCCGGTCCGGGGTTACCTTCCCCCACAGTCGTATGGAAGGGGCCGCTGTTGCAGCTTTGGATAAATGCGGAGGGCGGATTCAGCACCTGGGGTATGGCCGGGAACGGATGAAATTCAGTCCACACTGCCTTCGACGTATCGCCCGGGAGCATTTTGGTCCAGTCGAACTCGGTGGACCGTTTGGGGAACTTGGCGCCGTAGGCATAAAACAGGTTGCCCTCCCGGTCCGCGTATAGGGTGTTAAAAGACAACATGGTGAGCCGGTTCATGGCGGCGAGAAAATCGTCCAGGTTTTGCGCCTTGTTCATGAGACGCCACTGTTCCAAGACATTTACTTCCCCAAACCCGACAAAGCGCAGGGCGTAGGCCTTATCCCCCTGGCGCACGACAGGACCATGGACCGACCAGAGCATTTCACGGGTGACGGGGACGACCAGGTTGCCCCAGAGGCGCACTTTCATACGGGCTTTACCGCGCTCCAGTTCACGCCATTCGCCGTCATAACGATACCGGTACGGGTCGTCCGGATGTAACACCAGTTCATAGATATCCGCCAGGCCCGGCCGGTTGATGGTGTGGCACCAGCCCATGTTGGCGTTATGTCCCTTGAAAATCATCGGGCCGCCGGGAAAGGTGGCACCGATAACGTCCCAGCCTTCCTCGCTGTGGACCTGGGCTTCGTACCAGGTGAGCTGCCCGTCCCAGGGCATGTGGGAGTTGATGGCGAGACGCGTCGCCCCGTCCGCGCTGCGCTTCGGACCGACCGCCCAGGCGTTGGAGCCGATGGGAAATCCCCGGCTGAAGGGATTTTCTTCCATGGCCCGGAATACGACAGGCCCCGATTTGTCGATGCTGATGCCGGAGTTGCCCATCATAGCAAGCAGACTGCTGTGCAATTCGTAAAAGAACGGCACTTTCCCCGTCACGCCTGCGATGACATCCTTGCCGGTGACGGGAAGGAGCAGATGGGGCATTTTGTCCGGATGCGCGGCGGCAAAATGGGTGATGCCTTCCGCATAGGCTTCCACGATGGCGCGCAGTTCCGGACTCAGCATCGAATCATACCGTTCTTCGGTAAATTCACGGACCTTGAACCACTGCATGAGGTAATCAAACTTCGCCCATTCCAGGCCGAGTTTGCGAGCCAGTTCTCCCCGTGCAATGAGCATGGCGTCTTCCATGCAGGTCCAGTCGTCCTCACAATGGGCGTAGGCCAGCCCATAGGCGGCATCGGCGTCCGTTTTACCGAAGATATGGGGCACGCCCCAGGTATCACGAAGAATACGGACATCGTATTTGCCCGGGGACGGTATAAAGGATGCATAGTCCTGCTTTGGTAGATGGCAACCCACCCAGGCGAGACCGACAAAACAAGACAAAATAACGACCCAAAACTTTTTCTGCAGTCCCAAGACCTGTTGAATCATGGACTTTTCCCTTTCCCAAGTTCCTGTGCCAGCAACCCATCAGCCTGGCGTTATCTATATATAGAAATTTTTCGATTACGAGTATAACAGCCCTGGTCTATATTTTGGGGCCGGGAAAAAGGGACAGCCGTTCATGAGCCCCGTGGCTCCCCCGTAAACGATTTTTTTACTCAATCTTTGGCGTTTGTTGACGCGTAACCTACGTATTTCCGGAGCGGGCAGGAAGTCGAATTGTTTTTCGTAACAACAATCTATGATTTTATCTTCTTCAAAGTAGTTCTACCAAGGTTTTGTGGTACTAAAGATAGGACCCTGCCGCCCTGCAGATGGTTTCCCGCCCCGGGCCGAAACAGCGCAACTGCCGTTTATGGTTCCCGCTAATCTTCCGGGCGTTCGCCCGCAGGCGCCATCTTTACCAGCCGGGGGTTGAACTGTCCGAGAATCTCGGCCAACTCCTTCTGGCTGGCCATCACCTGGTCAATATCCTTGTATACTGCCGGTACTTCATCCAGGCCTGCGGAAATTACTTTCACCTTGCGGGCCTGAAGCAGTTTGTTGGCTTCCCCCCAGGTAAGCGTTTTCTTGGCCTGTGTTCTGCTGATACGGCGTCCCGCGCCGTGGGACACGCTTTCAAGGCTGTCGGGGTTGCCTTTCCCGCGAACGATATAAGCCGGGCTTGCCATGGAACCTGGAATGATGCCCATCACGCCTTTACCGGCGGGGGTCGCCCCTTTACGATGCACAATCACTGTACGCCCGTCATGAATTTCCTTCCAGGCGAAATTATGATGGTTTTCAATATCCAGCAGCACCTGCGCGCCCAAATGTTCGGCAATGTGGCGATGAATGAGTTCATGATTTGCGGCCGCATACCGGCCCATGAGTTCCATGGCGGCCCAATACTCCCGCCCCTCCTGGCTGTCGATCGCCAGCCAGGCCAGGCGCCGCAAGTCCGGGGAAAGCCCCTTGCAGCACCCCTGGGCGATCTTGCTGTAATACGTGCACACTTCGGCGCCGGTTCCCCGGCTGCCGCTGTGAGTCAATAAGGCGAGGTACCGGCCCGTGTCCGGTCCGAGTCCGGTTGTGTCCAACTGCAATACGCCAAATTCAACAAAATGATTGCCGCTGCCGCTGGTGCCCAGTTGGCTCCAGGCCTTGTCCTTCAACTGGCGGGTAATCGGGGATACCGACCAGTCCTCATCCATAACGGCATGGGTGCGCCGGTGCTGAAAATATGCCCCGATCCCGAAACGGGTTTGTGTTTCAATGGCGGACCGCAACCGCTCGCTCCGTTCATCCTCCAGGCCTTCCGGGGGCAGGTCCAGCACGGTTATTTTAATGCGGCAGGCGATATCGACCCCTACGGCATAGGGGATAACAGCGTTATCCGTGGCGAGCACCCCGCCGATAGGCAGGCCGTAACCCACATGGGCGTCCGGCATGAGCGCGCCGCGCACGGCCACGGGCAGCGAGCAGGCCTGTTCCATTTGAAGCACCGCCTGGGGATCCAGATCCGTTCCCCACTGCTGAAAACGCGCCCCCGATTTTCCGGTCTTTCTGACGCCGGTGACAACGGTTTGCGCCTGTCTTCCGGTCAGCGCTTCGGCCAGCGGCGCGAAAAACGGGTCGTTGAGATGCCGTTGCGGGGCTTTGGCTACACGGTGCAGGCATTTCCTGATTTGCGTGCCGGACATGCCCCCCGCCTCGGCATGCTTGATGCAAATGCGCGCGGCATTTTGTGCCTGGACCGAGTCCAGTCCCAATTTTTTCAAGTGTCTGTCATTCATGGATTCAACGCATCATACAAGTCCAGGAGTTCCCGATGGGCGGTAAAGGGCACCGGGGGCCTTTCCGCACGGCTGAAAAATTGCAGGTCGCTGACATCGGAATCGGGAACCAGTTCCCCTCGCCATGCCTCAATCACGTACCCCAGTACCAGGACCGCGCCCTTGTCCCGGCTTCGCGCGGCGCTGGCGCCAAGCAACCGCGCCCCGGCACCCGTGAGGCCCGTCTCCTCCCGCATTTCGCGCAGCGCGCATTGCTCCCCCGTTTCATGAATCTCCATGAATCCGCCGGGAAGTGCCCATTGCCCGTAACAGGGTTCCACCGCCCGCTTTCCGAAAAGCAGGCTTCCGGCCGAATCCTGTATAAAGACGCAGCAGGCCGGGACCGGATTCAAATAGTAATGCCGGCTGCAGGCGGCGCAATAGGGGCGCTCCCGTTCGCCGTCATGGGAGGGCATGAGGGACTGCCCGCAAGTGCCGCAGAAATTCCATTCAAAAGGCCGTGGTTCCACTATTGCCATAGTAAGATTCCCGCCTCTCACGGCGTCCGGTGCAGGCGCAATAAACGCGCAATCAGAAACGCCATTTCGAGGGCTTGCGCCCGGTTCAGGCGCGGGTCGCACGCCGTCTGGTACCGGTCCAGGGTTCCGGCGTTTTTCAGGAGGCCGCCGATGCACTCTGTGACGGCCTCACCGGTCTGTTCAAAGTGAACACCGCCCAGGCACGAATTCATTTCATGATGGATGGCGAAACACTGGTTCAATTCCGAAAAAATATTCTTAAGCCGGCGCGTTTTCCGGCCGTCGGGCAGGGATTCCGTATTTCCGTGCATGGGGTCGCAGGACCACAATACGGGGTGTCCGCTTTTCTGTAGTGTTTGAACCAGGGGAGGCAGCAATTCCGTGACACGTTGTGCTCCCAACCGGGTTATGAGGGTAATGCGGCCCGGAATTGCCTTGGGATCGAGCAGACGCACCAGGTCCAGCACCTGTTCCGGCGCCTGGCCGGGCCCTACCTTGACGCCGATGGGATTGGCGATTCCCCGGAGATATTCCACATGGGCGCCATGAATGTCGGCGGTGCGGTATCCCAGCCAGAGATAGTGGGCGCCGAGATTGTAGTGAGCGCCATTGGCTTCCCGGCGCGTCAGCGCCTCTTCATAAGGAAGCAGCAAGGCTTCATGGGAAGTGTAGAAAGAAACGCGCCGCAGTCGTTCCGCACTGTCCACGGCGCCGATGGTGTCCATGAAACGTATCGCGTCCATGATCGCATCCACAATGCGACTGTAGGCAGCCTTATTCTTACTGCGCATGATAAAACCGAGGTCCCAACGTTCCGGGTGATGCAGGTCGGCGTATCCGCCTTCAATAAGGGCGCGCAGGTAGTTCAGACTTGCGGCCCCATGATGATACCCCTCCACCATGCGCCTCGGGTCCGCCATGCGCGCCTCCAAAACGGGTTCCGGGCCGTTTATCAGGTCGCCCCGGTAAGTCGGCATGGTGATGCCGTCTATGGTCTCTTCTGCCCTGCTGCGCGGCTTGGCGTATTGCCCCGCAACTCTTCCAATGCGCGTCACCGATTTCCGCGTGGCATAGGTCAGCACCATGCTCATCTGCAATTGTACCTGTAGTTTTCCCCTGAGCACGTCGGCGCGACAGTCGGAAAAGAGTTCAGCGCAATCGCCGCCATGCAACACAAAACGCTTGCCCGACGCGGCTTCCGCCAATTCCGCGAGGAGCCGGTCGATTTCACCGCGGGTTGTAAGGGGCGGTTTGTTACGCAAGACCTCCAGGCAAGACCTGACTTCGGCTGCATTTTCATACTGCGGCTGCTGAGCGGCCTTGTGTTTATGCCAGGAGGACGGACTCCATGCCGCTGTCTTTCGTGTCTTTTTCATTGAATTTCTCTTGAAACTAGGGTTGACTGCACTCGCTCACTTCCCCGGGAACTTGCCGGCGGCAAAACATTCCCTCAAACAGGGTGGTGATGGTACCTTTATTGCGCAAGGTCCTTGTAAGCATACCATAATCAAAAACAGGCGGGATAACCCCAAGCATCCCGGCTTTCCTAAATCCGCGCATAAGAAACCGAACTCTTGGAGTGAAGCCAATAAATATAAAAATCGTAGAAGCGGCATTCTGGCGCTCTACATCAAGAAGCCCATGCCGGCCTGAGTTTAGACTTCCTGACCTCGTCGGAATTGCGCATGGCACTCGTAACAGACAAAAAACGGAGCAAAAAGGGACTGATGACGAAATAGCCATGAGTAACCCAAGGATACAGGTACTTTGCTGACATTGGCTATTTCGTTGTCTGTCCCTTTCTTGCGGCCTATACGAAGAGGACTGTAAAAAAGTGCCAACATGAATTCTGAAATATCATTACCAAACCCGGCCGAGGTCAGGAAGTCTGAAGTTGCAGTGGAAGCGGCAGGATGCCGCTTCTGCGATCCTCGCCATTCCTTCGTGTGGATTCAGGGCCTTCATCCGGGCTTGCGGATAAGGCGAACTTTATGTTATTACACCCTGGTTCACCGCAGATAGTTAAGAGGTACGCAGAGATGTTTGCGGGCCTTGCCCGCGTTGGAGAAACAAAATGAATGCCTTTGGAACCGTTGTGGCGGCGACCATACTTCTTTCATTGCTGGTATTGTCCGCCAGAGTTTTGCGCCGGTGGGTACATACGTTCGATCGTTTTTTTGTACCGACCTCCGTGATCGCCGGACTGCTCGGATTATGCCTGGGGCCCCAGGTCGCGGGACAACTCTACCCGGAAGGCACCTTTCTCAGCCAGGGGATTTTCCCGGCACAGATCGTTGAGGTGTGGCGCGCGATGCCGGGCATTCTTATCAGTTTCGTTTTCGCGGGCATGTTTCTCGGCAAACGGGTGCCCCCGGCGCGGGAAATCTGGCGCATGGGCGGGCCCCAGGCACTGTTGGGCTACACCATGTCCTTCGGCCAATACGCCGTCGGGCTCATGGTGGCGTTATGGATACTGAGCCCGCTGATGCAAGTCAATCCGCTGAGCGGCGTGCTGCTTGAAATTTCCTTCTCCGGCGGTCACGGCACGGCGGCGGGGCTGGCAAAAACATTTACGGAACTCGGGTTCCCGGAAGGGCAGGACCTGGCCCTGGGATTGGCCACCATCGGACTGATTGCGGGCGTCGTCCTGGGAACACTTTTCATCAATTACGCCGTACGCCGCGATTCCATCACCATCGCCCGGGAAGAACCCGCTTCCAAAGAGGAACATTACGATCTGACGGCGATCCAGGACAATGAAAATTTTGATACTAAAACAGCCTCCGACACCACGTCCGACCCCTTGACCCTGCACCTGGGGCTGGTGGCCGTGGCCCTCATCCTCGGCGAGCTGCTGCGGCGGCTATTGATGCTTTTTGAACACTACACCTACGGGCCGTTTACTGGCGAAATCATGCCTTATGTACCGCTGTTTCCCATGGCGATGATCGGCGGGGCCATACTGCAGGCCATTCTGACGTCAAGCGGCAAAGACCGGCACGTTTCTCGGGAACTCATCAACCGAATTTCCGGTGTCAGTCTTGATTTTATTATCGTGGCGGCCCTTGCCACCATGTCCCTGGCAAGCATCGGGAAAAACTGGCAGGCCTTTGTCATCCTGGCGGTCACCGGGTTGGCATGGACAGTGTTCTGTTTCTGGGTGCTGGCCCCGCGCATGCTGCCCAACCGCTGGTTCGAAAAGGCCATTGGTGATTTCGGACAGGGAACCGGCATGGTGGCAAGCGGCCTGCTCCTGATGCGTATTGCCGATCCGAAGAGTAGGAGCGGTGCCTTTGAAGCGTTCGGATGCAAACAACTTGTCTTTGAACCCTTTTTGGGCGGTGGCGTCATCACCGCCCTTGCCCTGCCTCTGTGCGTACGCGTAGGGCCCTTCGCGCTGTTGGTCTTTTTTGGAACTGCCACCCTTGTTTCCATCGTTTTGGGGATTCTACTGTTCAGGCCTTCCGCTATCACGCCGGGAAAATAGGCTTTTATTTTCAGGTAAAGGTGGGTTTCGTTTTGCCCTATGGATGTGACAGGTGCATGGCGTTGCTTAAGACCAGTTTTTAAAATCAACGGTATATCCATGGATTCCACTCCACCCAGCCTGCGATAATCTATATAATGGCTGTGGTCGGGTGTCAATTCCCTTGTGACGAATTACCTGCAAAAGATATCCCTATGGAATGCAGTCGGCCCTTGAACCTTCATCAAGAAAGAAACGGAGGACACGCGATGGTATCAGCATCACCCGGGCGCTATTTGTCAAAGACATTCCTTTGTATGTTGTTTGCCGCCGCACTGGCATCAACAGACGGCATATGCGAAACCCGAAATCCCGCGGACCTCATGGCCATCACCCCCGATACGAAGCCCTGGGTCTACTGGTTCTGGAAAAACGGCAATATCAGCCGTGAGGGAATCACGGCCGATCTTGAAGCCATGAACGCTGTCGGTATCGGCGGCATGATTGTCATGGAAGTGTCCTTGAGCGTGCCTCCGGGGCCGGTTACGTTTTTCAGCGACGCCTGGCGAGACCTTTTTACCTATGCGGTTTCCGAAGCGGACCGTCTGGGGCTGAAGATATGCATCAACAGCGCGCCCGGATGGACCGGCAGCGGCGGGCCCTGGATCACCCCCGAGTTGTCCATGAAAAAAGTAGTAGCGTCCGAAGTGACCGTGACCGGACCGAAGCAATGTGATCTTATTCTGGAACAACCCAAAACACTTCAGGGGTTTTACAGGGATATCGCGGTGCTGGCCTTCCCGGCGCCTGAACCGGGTACGCGCATCGAAGCCATTGAAGAAAAGGCGCTCTACCAGCGGGCGCCTTTCTCGTCGGCGCCAAACGTCCGCCCCCACTTCACCTCGAAACAGGCTTATCCCGAAGTGCCCGCCGAACAGTGCATTGCCCGGGACCGAGTGCTTGAGGTGAGCGCGCACATGGACGCATCAGGCAGGTTCCAGTGGGACGTGCCGGAAGGGCGATGGACGGTAATGCGCATCGGGTATACCTCCACGGGTCAGACGAACCGGCCCGCCCCGCTGCCCGGACTGGAATGCGACAAACTGTCCACAGCCGCCCTCGACGCCCATTTTAACGCCTATATTCGCAAACTGGTCGAAGACGCCGGAATCCATGCAGGCCGCGCGTTGTCAGGCACTCATTTTGACAGTTGGGAAGTAGGCGGCCAGAACTGGACCGAAACTTTTCCAGAGGATTTCCAGAAGCGCCGCGGCTATGATGCGGTACCCTGGCTGCCGGTCATGGCGGGGTATGTCATGGACTCGCATGAACTATCGGAGCGCTTCCTTTGGGATTTGCGCCAGACTGTCTCAGAAATGATTGCCGAATATCACGGGAAACATATGCGGGAACTGGCGCAGGCCTGCGGGCTCACCCTCTCCATCGAGCCATACGACATGACCCCTTGCGATGACATGACCCTCGGCGCTGCCGCGGATATTCCCATGTGTGAATTCTGGAGCGACACCTTTGACACACGATACAGCGTCCGCGAGGCGGTGTCCGTCGCCCATGTTTACGGGAAACCGGTGGTGGCGGCGGAAGCGTTCACCTCCGTCGACAAGTGGCTGCTGCATCCGGGCGCCATCAAAGCCAACGGGGATTGGGCCTTTTCCGAGGGGGTCAACAAGATGGTCATTCACCGGTATATTCATCAACCCTTCGCCCAGGCGCGGCCGGGACTCAGCCTCGGGCCGCACGGGCTGCACTATGAGCGCACCCAGACCTGGTGGCCTTACACGGGACCCTGGCACGCGTATCTCGCCCGGTGCCAGAGCGCCCTGCGCCATGTGCCGACCGCGGACCTGTTGTATCTCAGCCCGGAAGGCGCGCCGAATGTGTTTCAGGGACCGGACCCCGCCCCCGCCGGGTATAAGTATGACGCCTGCACGCCCGAGGCACTGCTCACGCGGATACATTACAAGGACGGCTATCTTACAAATGGGCTGGATGCCCGGTACCGCTTGCTTGTGCTGCCCGACAGTGCCACCATGACGCCGGAACTACTCTCCAAAATCAGGGAACTGGTCGCGGATGGCGCCACCGTGGCGGGACCGCCGCCGCTGAAGTCGCCAAGCCTGTCCGGTTATCCGCACTGTGACGAAGTCGTCGGGGAACTTGCGGAAGAGATCTGGGGCGGCACCCATCGTCCCGGCGAAGTCACGGAACATCACCACGGGACCGGCCGCGTTGTCTGGGGAGGCGCCCTGACGCCCGAAGCACCCGCCGCAGACAAAGACACTGCCATTATGCAATCCGACTGGATATGGTCCGCGGAAGATGCCTCGGCGTTGACCGCACCGCCCGGCATCCGTTATTTCACACGAAAATTCACCTTGCCTTCAGTACCGGAATCCGCAGACCTTTCCATCACGGCGGACAACGCGTTTCGTTGCTGGGTGAATGGAAAACGGGCGGGACGCGGGGATAATTTCACCCGGCTCTACACCTTCGAAATAGCGCGCCTGCTGCGGCCGGGCGACAACCTCATCGCGGTTGAAGTGGAAAACACCGGGGACGGCCCCAATCCCGCAGGGCTAATCGCCCTGGTGGAACTGGAGCCCGGGAAGGAGTCCCTTTCCCGGATACTTTCGGACGGTCACTGGCAGAGCGCCTCCCGGGCTCCGGACCACTGGCGCGAGGATGCCGGAGCGAGCGCGGACTGGCCCCCCGCCTCGACCGTCGGCCCCCTGGGCATGGCGCCCTGGGGCAATATAGGCGCAGCCCGGATATACAAGAGCCTGTATCCTCCTTCCAAAGCGCTGGAAGCATTACTTGAAGCATCAGGCATCCTCCCCGATTTTCAAAGCGACCAACCCTTGCGTTTCAACCATCAACGCACACCGCTGGGCGATTTATATTTTGTAAGCAACGGAGAAAAGGAAGTCGTTGAAGCCACCTGCATTTTCAGGGTCTCCAGCGGCCATCCGCTGCTGGTGCATCCCGAAGACGGCACGGCAAGGCCGCTCCCCCAATTACGGCGCACCGACGACGGCCGTACCGCGATTTCCTTGAGGTTTGAAGGGTATGAAAGCTATTTTATCCTTTTTGATGAACCTACCTCTGCCGAACCGGGGGAGGCATCTGCCGCGAATTTTCCGGAGCGGGAGACGCTGCTGGAAATTGCCGGGCCCTGGCAGGTGCGATTCGATACAGACAGCGGCGGCCCAGAACAGCCCGTTACATTCCCGAAACTCACGGATTGGGCGAGCCATGACATGGAAGCCATCCGGTACTACGCCGGTTCAGCCACCTACACCTGTGAAATCGAACTGCCCGCCAGCCTGCTTGTCCCGGACAAGTCCCTTTTCCTTGACCTGGGGCGGGTCGAAATCGCCGCCGCGGTAAGGCTCAATGGACAAGACCTGGGCGTGGCCTGGAAATCTCCGTATCGAGTTGCCGTTGGCAAGGTCGCCCGGGCAGATGTAAATGTACTGGAAGTCCGGGTCGCCAATCTTTGGGTAAACCGCCTGATCGGAGACGACAGACTTCCCCCGGACAGTAAACGCAAACCGGACGGAACTCTGAAAGCCTGGCCGCAATGGCTGCTGGAAGGCAAGACGAGCCCCACCGGCAGGCACAGTTTCGCCACCTGGCGCCACTGGAACCGGGAAGATCCGCTGCAACCGTCCGGACTGCTGGGACCGGTTACTTTGTACCGGCAATGACACGCCGGGATAAGGTCATTCCAACAACCTGAAATACGCCCGCGCTATTATACCAGAGGCCAGTTCGCGCGCTTTGATGGTCCATACGCCAGAAACATCATTGGGGGCCGGCGTTATCGGGATGGTGACGCTCCCGTCACGGGCTCCGTAGTACCCGCCCGGTTCGGCGGAACGGCCGTCCGGGTCCTGGATATCAATTTCAAGGGGGACGACGGCATCCATCGGCCGGTTGTCTGAATCAACAACGGCAATCTTGATTTCCACCTCCGCGTCTTTGCGGCATTCGGCGGGAACATCAATAGTAACGCCGGTTATCGGCGTTTTCGTAATAAGCCATAGGCGCCCCCCTCCCGGTTCCAACGATGCGGAGATACAAACCGTGTTCCCTTCGTCTTCCACCGGCAACGCCCGCTGTTCAAGCAGGTCGTAGGCAAACCCGCCCCCACGGTTCACGGTAATCCGGGCTTCCGCCGGGAGGCCATTTTCCATAACCAGGCCATGATGTCCGACATAACTGCCGTATTCCCTCCGGTCATTCATGGCAAAGACATAATCCGAGGTACCGTAGCGCCGCAGGTAGGGAAGCACCTCGGCCTCCGAGGAATCCAGGTAGCCCGTATACCGTCCGGACAGGTGTTCCCGCAGGGTTTGCGCGCGCGCTAACAGGGCCTCCTTGTCCGTTTTTGCCTCTTTGGTCCGCGTATAGGTCTCCAGGAGGATGTCGGGGTTGACCGCAGGACAGAGACGTTCATCCCCCACAATGATGCCGCCCGACTGCTGGAATGCCAGGATACGTTCCACCACCGGTTCCGTCAGCACGTCACAATCCGCCAGAACGAGCACCCGATAGCCTTCCAGCCCGGATTCCATGATGGTTTCTTCGTAAACAATCCGCGGCTGCAGCCGGGCATAGAGCAGGACATGATAGGCATCCCCGGCCCAGGACCCGCCCCATCCATAGGTGCCGCGCCCGGCAAACATGGAAGAGGCAAAACTTTCAAGGAAGGCCACATCCGCCGGGGCGTCGGTAACCTGCAGCAGGGTCGGCCCCAGCGGCCGCACCACGGAAGCAACCAACGCCTTCAGGGCATGGCGTGTTTCCGGATGGGTATACCGATAGGAGGAACCTCCTTCTGTTTCCACCAGGGACTGCCACCCGTGATACATGATCCCTTTGACCGGACGCGCAATCTTGGTCCAGAAGGCCTCTTTAAGGTGCGCAGGCGCAATGGTAATGTAGGCGGCGTCCGGATCATAATCCTCCCAGGGTGACGACATGACGGCAGCGCCCGCGCTGTCCGCCGGAGGAGCGGTCTGAGACCTGTACCAGATAATCTGGGTCATCTTCATGACATCCTGCGTCTCCGGTCCGCCCCCGGCCATGGCGAATAGCTCATCCGCGCACAGGCCGATTCGGATAGGGTCCGGATAACTGTACGTCCAGTGGGACAGGAAATCCACATTTCCGCCGCTGCCCCACAAAGGCGGTACGCGCACGGCGGGATCGAAAAAGGTCCAGAAATCATCGCGTCCCGTTGATTTCAACCCTTTATTCACGGCCGTGTGAAAATGATTCCACCCGTCCCCTTCGCGCCAGAACCATCGGTAGAATTGAAGCAGGCCGTAGTCATCCGGTATCACGCGCGTTGCCGGAAACCCTTCCACGTCCGTATAAGAAACTCCATTTTTTCGGGTAACGATATCGGGATAGTCCAGCCCCGTTGCCTCGCGACAAGCCTGCCGGTCGTGTTCGTGAAAACACAGCTGGGTGCCGTCACGCACTTCCGTATTGATGAGTGCGGCCGTGAAAGCGGGGAATTCACCGTAGGTCTGCGCCACCGATGCGCCGACGTTATAGGCGAACGACGGCACTTGGGGAAAATTACAGCAGATATTGCCCCTCTCATAGCCTTTCCCCTCAAGGTCAATCCGCAGCAGTTCCGGCTTGCTTTCCAGCCAATG
>JAKJCY010000122.1:0-5677 GCA_022706235.1 Candidatus Hydrogenedentota bacterium
AAGCGCTCTCAATAATTTGCGATAATTGCACAGGCCGTTGAAGCGACTTTTCGTACATGCTCTAAGGAACGAAGAAAAGAATACACCAAAGACACTAATCCCCGCAACTGTGCCACGACAGTTGCGGGGATCGCTTACATGTCTTCAGTAAATAGGCTGTACTCGCTTAGAAGGCAATTTCCGTTTCCAGGAAGACATAATCATAATCGTCTTCGCTGTTTCCGGGCCAGAAATTGAGGCCGTTGTCCGCGATGAGGGCGGCATCCAGACCATCCTGACCGAAGAAGTGGGAATAGCCCGCGCGCACAACCAGGTCTTCACTGTATTGGTAATCGGCATAGAGACCGACTTCCCAACCCAGATCGTCGCCAACATTGCCGTATTCCTGTTCAACCTGATAGTACGAACCGACGACCTTCATTTCCAAGGCTTCCGTTACCAGGGCTTGCAGGCCGATGGTATAGGCCATCACATTGGAAAGAGCGGTCTGGTCGATGAACTCGCTGTACTCCACATTGGAGAACAGACGGTTGAACGGCATGGTGTAATCGTTGCTGAACAGACTGTAGTCGGGGTCGCCGCCGCCAAAATACGCGAACCGGGCGAAAATACGCGGTTGCCAGCTGGCATCAAAGGTATAGCCGACTTCAGCATTGATGGCAAACTCGTCAAAATCAACATCCGCGCTGCCGAAGGGAAGGGGGCAAGCGGAGGGAACATCGTCAATGTCACCAAACTGATAGGCGGCTTCAAGTTCGAAATCAAACCCGCCAATGACGCCGGATCCGCGGAGGCCAACAGTGTGCAGGTCGACGGTCGTGCCAGCGAGGACGTTTGCAAGCACGCCCTCATCGTCCCGCACAAACATCCAGTAAGCGTCCAGTGTGACATCTTCGATGCCAAGGTAGCTGCCATAAACGGCATAGAAATCGACATCATCTTCACCGAAATCGCCGTAGTTCTCGGCCAACTTGGCCGCGATGGCGTCGATGGAAACCATGTCGTTCGCGAAGGTCAGGCGCAGGGCGTCAAAAGACTGGCCGGGAAATACGGCGCTGACATCTTTAACACCAACGAGGAACTGATTCCCCAGCGCCAACTCTTGACGGCCAACGCGGGCCGTAAGGGGGCTGCCCCACAGATTCCGCGCTTCAATATAGGCCTGATACAGGTCGATATTGTCTTCGCCGCGGAAATCATTGCCGCAAAGATACCAGGAACGAAAATCTTCGCCCCAAATATCATAGGAGTCGAGTTCAATAAACGCGCTTACTTCCTGCGTGAAATCGGCTTTCACATTCAGGCGCGTGCGCTGTTCAATGAAGCTGTCATCGCCAATGCTGTCCATGTTGAAATAGTTGCCGCGAATACGGATGCTGCCGCCGATTTCCACGTTCTGCAGTTCGGCTACCGCAACACCGCCGAGGCCGGCTATCAACGCGACCATAAGTAGTGTTCTGAATTTCATTCTTGTAAACTCCTTGTATAAAGTAATTTTTTTTCACCATTGCCGGGCGGAACATTCATCCCGCTCCCGCCTTCAGTAACGAAGGCACGTTTCATCTTATATTGTCAAATTCACGAGATGGGTATCGAAGCGCCAGCATTAAACCACGTTAACCTCATCCCTCCTTTCTCATTTTGATTTGGCGCCCTATCGTGAAATCATTACCCGCAACGATTATCGGTTCGCTGCCGTCTTCGCTCCCGGTGGAAGATAAAGACGTTTACTCACCCCGACTTTCGGACTCTTGCACACGAAACCGAGATACATTCCCTCGAAAAACAAACACTTCACAACGTTTGTATCTGCCGTGACGGCAAAAAGAAGTCTCAGCCTTAGACAATCCCCCTATGCTCCAGAGCGAAAGGATACCATATTTGTCCCGGCATGTCAAATTCCGTTCCAACCCAAAAAAGGATTGCCATGGCGCCCCTCATAGAACGAAGTACCCCTGGCAAAGCGCTCCCGCGCGCTTTGGCCGGGCGGGCCTCATTCCGGACCTTGCTCCCGATTTCAGATGCGCCAGCCATTCACAGTCGGACCTCTCCAGCGGTTATAATGGATACGGATGTATAAACGCTGTCCGGGCGCATGTTTTGTGAAAAGGTTTACAAGGAGACAGGCCGATATGAGAAAAACCGTTGGTATGGGTGTCATCGCTGCCTGCATTGTCTCCCTGGGATGCGTCATCAACAAGGAGCATCAGACAATTCCCCCCCTTGCCCAGGATCTGCGTCACATCGCAAAACAGGCCAGACAGGTGCTTGATTACGTGGAGGGAAAGACGGACACGCTTCCAGGCATGGCGGAAGCGCCTCAGCCGGTGTCGCGATTGAATCATTTTTTAAATACAATCGCCCCTGTGCAATGCGCGTGGGCGGAGACCCGGGACGCAGTCTTTTCACCGCCGATGATCGAAGCCGTAGTCCGGATGCGCGAACGCAATGAGACGGTCAGCGCCTTAAAGCGCGCGGGGTGCCTGGGCGAATCCAGCCGGGGATTGGTGGAGCTGCGGGAGTGCGACACGACCCGGGATGCGGAAGAAATGAACGCGTCCCAAAAAACAGTGGCGGAAGAAAACAAAGACCGGACCCTGCTATACAATGAAATCGCAAGATTGAACAAAGACCTTCCCGAAGTAAACGTGGCGAAAATACAGTCCATCTATGCCATGGAACGCCTGCGCCGCAGCCACCCGGGAGAGGCTTTTCAATTACCCTCCGGCACGGATTTTGACACCATCAAAGCGACCTCCCTGGGACGGAAACTGGGCGGTGAATGCATCTCCGGGGCATGGGTAACCATTCCCTGAACACAGAAAGCCAAATCAAACCCTGCCCCTGTACCCCGACACCAGGCATGGTCGGCGTTTCACCACCACGCGTCACGGATTCGCCGTGCGGACCACAAAAGCGATAAGGACAAGCGCCAGGCCTAAACCCGCGCTAACCAGGCACATCTTTCTGCCCGACGGTCCGTCCTCCACTTGCAGGCCGAACAATGACCATACGGAGGCGCCCGAGGCAAGAAACATCACGCTATAGGAAATCCAGGGCTGGTATCCGCGCAAACCGATATTCAACAACACCGGAAGAATGAATATCGCGGCAAGCAGGTTGCACATAATACCGTCGACCCACATGGGCCTCGGTTTCGGTGAACTCCCCGTCAGTGCGCTTGTGGTTATTCCCTCGGAGGTGGCAGTCCCGGGTCTCGTATCCTCCACGATTATCGTTCCACCGAAATCAGCGGACTCCGCTGGAAGTACTCCCGCATCTTCCAGCTGCCCCGCATCCGGCGGCGGGATTCGTATATCGCCCAGTTCCGCGGTGATATCCTGAAAACTAAGCGATTCTTTGGACGTTGTTTCATCTTTGCGGGTGCGGTTCATCTTGTTATCGTCTCCAGTAAGCCTGTGTTTCCACAGGCGGCCTCATTTCCGGCCCATACCTGAGTAAAAACGTAAATCCCGCCAGGTCGTGACAATATGGCCCAACAGCGACCAGGGCCGCAACGTCAGGCTTAATTCCGTATTAGTGGTATCCCAACACCGGGCACTGCACCGGTCCACCCTGCCTCGCAGTTCATGAAAGGCCGGATCTCGCCACAGGACATCAATCGGGGTGTCCTTTACCGAAAAAGGACTATCCATATCGCAACAGGGCGCTACCTGACCGGTGGGTCCGACAGCGCAAATCGCATACCCGGCATAGCATCTAAAGGAACGGCGCGCCACTTGATAAAAAGGAACAATGCCGTCAAAAAACGCAGGGGACGTTGTGGACAGGAAACTCTTCCGGCAGCGCTTTTTGAGACGGAGGATTTCTTCGCGCAATTCCGGCAAATCGCTTTCGGAAAAAAACAGTTCCCTGAATTCTTCCTCCGTCTTGTGACGGTGTAACAGGTTCATGTGTATGGGCGCAAATTTTATCTGCTGCACGCCAAGGTGTTCCGCAAGGCCGACCATGGTTTCCATGTTGTGAAAATTCAAACGGGTAATGAGATAGTTGATGCCCACCTGTATCTCGGGCGCCACTTCACGAAGCAGTTGAATGGCGTCAATGGTGGCCTCAAACGTTCCCGACCCCCGTAGATATTCATGGGAGGCAGCGTCCGGACTGTCCAGAGAAATGGAAACCGCGGCAATGCCGGAATCACGCAAGTTCACCGCGCGCTCCCTGTTGATCAACAGGCCGTTGGTACAGATATGCACCGACATCCCCGCGTCAGCAGCGCACCGGATAATGTCAAAAATATCCCGGCGCAACAGGGGTTCCCCCCCGCCAATGGAAACCAGGGTCGTGCCCAGTCGGGCAGACGCTGTTTCGATGAGAGACTTGTAGTGATGGAACGTCAGTTCATCATCAACGGATGGCGCCGTCGGACGTTCACACACCCCGCACATGCGGCAGTGCAGATTACAGCGTTCTGTCACAAAAAGAAGGATGACAGGGAGGTACCGCGGGGGACGTCGCAGATACCGGCTGACTATGACATTTGCGCCGCGCCGGATGTTCGCTGCCACCAGCGACAATGCCGCCAGGTTGCGCTTATTTTTCACGGCTTTACTCACAGTATTCGCTTTTCCTGCGGTGCGCAAGACGCTTTACCGCATGAAGCCAACCCGTTACTCGTCGGCCGGCGCGGCTTGCGGTTCCACCGTCAGAGAACCGGTCTGGGCGGCATCAGCGGCACCATCAGCGACACCAGCCTCGGCAGGTGTTGCGTCTTCACCTTCACCCTCTTCGGCCGGGAACAAATCCGGATACGCCGCCGCCATCCGGTCCAGCGCCTGTTCCGCCTTGGTGGCAACGGAAGACTCCGGAAATACCGTGATCTGTTTGCGGTATGCGGAAATGGCTTCCTGCGGGCGGTCAAGCGCCTCAAGCAGTTCACCAATGGTAACATGAGCGCATCGGGCCACATAGGCGCCGGGCCATTTCGAAATCAAGTCTTCGTACATTTTCAGCGCATCTTCGAGGCGGTCTTCATCCCGGGCCAGAAAAGCGAGCCCTTCCATTGCCGGGGCGGCGAAATCACTATCACCATACTCGGAGATGACCTTGTCAAAGGCCTGCCGTGCCGTCTCTTTTTCCCCGGCTTCAAGGGCCGTTTCACCCATCATATACAGCACTTCGGGAGTCCATTTTCCGGCGCTTTCGCTGATGGCCTTGTATTTTTCCAACCGTGGTTTGGCCTCTTGCTCAAGCGCCGCCTCCACGTACTTGGTGGCCACTTCCTTTTCTTTTACAACCGCGTTAACCCGGATAAGGGCGCCTATCGCAAGGCAGATTAGAATGAAAACAGCGCCTGCCGCGTACAACTTGATGTTCTCTTCCAGGTGCGCGAGAATCTTCTGCCACTCCGTTTTGGGCTCTTCCGGCACTAACAGGTGGCTTACGGACGTCGACTTTTTCTTGGGTCTTGCCATGGGGATATTATTTCACTCCAACTCCGTTAGGTTGATATTTCCTGCACTCGCTGCGTCCGCCCTCAACATCATAACCCCGCCCCCCCTTGGGAGCACGGCCAGCCACGGAACCACCCGCACCTCAGCTTATCGGCCCCCACTCCATTATCTGCCACGTATCCTTGTAGCGTTGCATAAGAATAACTACCTGGCCCTGCAGATTCACCGGGGGATATTCCTGAGAATTCGAGGCCTCGGCACGA
>JAKJCY010000122.1:5775-13069 GCA_022706235.1 Candidatus Hydrogenedentota bacterium
ATATGAATGTCTCTGTACGTACGGAACAAGGTGTTCAAATCTTCACTCAGCCCGTTATAATCACGGCCGTCCCGGTCCTTGTAGCCGCGCGACACGTGGGCAAGCACCTGATACACCCGCCGGTTCTCAATGCCCCGTTGCACATCCTCCAGAACCAATGTGATCTTTTCCTCATCACTCATGACGATGCCGGTCATGCGGCCGATTTCCGCGGGAATCCGGGATTGACAGGCCCCGAAAAAACACGCGGCCGCAAGGCCCATAATCGCCACATTGAAAAATCTAATCACGGATTGGTTCCCGTCGCACTGTCCGGCACCAGGTTAAGCACAAGACGTTGTCCGCGAAACATTCCCAGCGGACTCACCAAAACATCCAATTTCTTGCCTTCTTTTAAAAACAGTAACGCCGCGCTCCCTTCCTCTTGCTTGACATTGTCCAGATGCCACCCCGTGTCGGGCGCATTATCAATATAGAATTGCGCCACTTCATTCACAGAAGCCCGTATCGTGTACACCATACGCCCAAATTGAAGATTCGAGGATTCGTATATGTAGGAACGCTCCAAATCCTCTTTGGCCTTCGCTGGTAACGGCACATCCTTTATGCGCTGATTGTTGGATAGCTGCAGCGCTTCGGGCGGCTTGGGTGCCGGTGTTTTCACAGGCTCCACCTTGGTTTCCGCTTGTACTTCGGATTCCGTTTCTTCAAGGAGTTCCACCGGCGGCATGGCTTCACGTTTCCACGGCATGGACTCACATCCCGACACCATGACCAACATCAAACCGGCAACCATATACGCTGTCAACCTGCCCATAAATACCTCCTGAACACTTTAGCCCCCCGGGATATCCGCAACATCAGCGGAAAAATCCTTCACGCACCTGCCTTTTGAAAAGGGCCTGTTTTCGGGAGACGGATTACTCTGTACACAATAGCATAGTGAATCCGGGCACTCGCTTTCAACCTGAAGGATACCGTTCTTCCCGCACCGGTAGCGGCGGGTATTATGCCCTTGGCCTTTTCTTCGCCTCTTGCACTCGTTTTTAATCCTCTGGTATACTCATTTCCATGGTCGATTTGGAAATACAAGGACCGGAAAACAGGCCGGAGGAATGTGAATCCGCCTTATGCATAGGGTGCTGTCAGCCCGTTTCACAAGAGATGTATTATTGTCCGCACTGCGGCCATGTTGTGAACAGCCTCACCCCGTATCTCCCTTACCAAAACATTCCTTTTTACGCGGATACTGTATCCGCCGGCAATCGGAGGCTGCCGTCCTGGGTCAAGTGGGCCGCTTTGGCCGGTGTGCTTCTCACGTTCGGGCCGCTGCTGCCCCTGGTCGCAGCCGGAATCCTTGCTGGATATGTTCTCCGTTCCTGGTTTCATAAAACGGGGTAAGAACACCGGCTTCACACGGCATCCCCCTTATCCCACCGCAAGGCCTTCCCTCTGTCTTTCAGGACACAGAAAAGAATCAATCAAAGGGATTGATGTTTATTACCTTATAAAAACAGTTTATATCCTGTAAGCATAAGAATACTTGCATTCCTGAAGCCCTATTGAAACTGTTTTCCCGCTGTTACGCGCACCAGCCGCCTTTAATAACGGCCTGATTGTATAAGATGCTTCATTGTAATACAATAGGGGCATGATCAATTTATCGGTGCTTCAATGAGAAACAAGCAGATTACAAAAGAATCCGTACACTTGTTGGTTGCCTGTGAAGATATCGCTTTAGGCAAGACGCTGGAGCGGTTCCTGAACCATACGGCAATCACCATTGATCGCTGCCACGATCTGGCAGGATTATTGCGTCATGTCAGCCGTCATGCCATAACCATCCTCGTTCTTGACCTGGCACTGGGCAAGGATTCCAATATCAATCTTGTCTCTTTTGTCAAAGAACGCAATCCCTCCACACGCATGATTCTCCTGTTTGAAATGGAGCATATCGAAGAAGCCATCGAGGGTATCCGCCAGGGCGCTTTTTTTTACCTTCCCCGTTCCAGCGCCCCTTCGGACATCGCGCTTGCGGTAAGTAAAGCGCTTGAAAACCGTCAGGCCGAGTTGCATCTGGACACCTATGAACAGAGTGTTTTTGAAGAGCTGGTGGGCCACACAGACGCGATGCGCCGTATCATCGATCTGATCCGCAAAGTGGCGCCGACAAACAGCACGGTATTATTGCTGGGTGAAAGCGGTACCGGCAAAGAGGTGGTGGCACAGACATTGCACCGCCTCAGCGCTCGCCGGGACAAGCCTTTTGTCGCTCTTAACTGCGCCGCACTGCCGCACGCCTTGCTCGAAAGCGAGCTCTTCGGCCACGTGCGCGGAGCGTTCACCGGCGCGGACGCGGACAAGACCGGCCTGTTCGAAGCGGCGGACGGCGGCACCCTGTTTTTGGACGAAATCGGTGATATGGAATTGATTACCCAGGCCAAGTTGCTTCGCGTGCTGCAAAACGGGGAGATTCGCGCCGTGGGCGACACCGTATCCCGCAAGGTCAACGTACGCATCATTGCCGCGACGAATCGTGATTTGATGCAAGCGGTGGAATCCATGGCATTCCGCGAGGACCTGTATTACCGCCTGAACGTGATTCAAATCCGCATCCCCCCGCTTCGCGAACGCATGGACGCGCTGCCCGCCCTGGTCAGTCATTTCCTGGCCCGGTTCAACCAGGAATACCAAAAAACTGTTCGCGGGGTGGACCCCGTCGCCGCCCGGTATCTTCAGGAATACGCCTACCCCGGCAATGTGCGGGAATTGGAGAGTATCATCGCCCATGCCGTCATCATGACAGACGGAGAATTCATCGGGAGCGTAGACTTGCCCGAGTACATGAGGCGGGGCATTACCACACGGCCGGCGCTGGCCTACCAAAGAGAGGAGGCCATCCTGTCCCTCAGAGAAATGGAGGAACAGCATATCCGCCGTACACTCGAAGCGTTAAAGGGCAACCAGAGCCACGCCGCCAAGAGACTCGGCATATCCCGGTCCACCCTCTGGCGCAAGATGAACGAATACCACATAGAGGCGCCGGGCGAGGATACAGGCCGGGAGTAGGGGCTCAGGAAGTCGCGGGGCTAGGAGGGCTGCGCGTGCCCTTGCCGCCTTTGGATGAAGGCGTTGACAATGGCGGCACGCATCTGGCCGCCCATGGGACTGCCGGTATATCCGTCAAGGACCTTTAAATCGATTTTCCTGCCGATGCTGTAATAGTAATACACCCATACGGGCGCATAATAGACGGACACCGCTTCGGTGGCTTCGATAACGGGTTTTACACCGCGTTTGCGCAGCACATATCGGAGCAGCCCCTGTCGGGCCAGTGTTTCCGCCCCGGCCTGGTCAAAAACCGGGGGCAGCCGGTCTTCGTGTAGTGTCCCTTCTTCTAGAACGCCCGCCCGTTCAAAAAGGGCAAAGCCCCCGAAACTTGCATCCACTGACACCCACGTGCTGCTGCGGGTTTGTCCCTTGACAAGGGCCAGCCGGAAGGCATACGCAGGCATCCAAACCAGTTCCAGGGAGGCGGGCAACCCGTCCGGGGCGCGTTTGACCGGCCGCGCGCGCCACAGGCCGTACAGGTTCCCGAAACGAGGCCGCCAGAATAACCTGGCGGCTGCGGCGGCATCAATACGCGCGGGAAGAAGAAGGGGCATCAGTTTTTCTTTGTGGCCCTGCGGAATCCAAGCCAGCCGTAGACAACCACTACGCCGCCGATAAGAAGAAGAGTCGCGCCGCAGATGGCATTCACGAGGGCGGCGTGGGGGCGGTCCAAGGCCCAGAAAGTGCCGAGAAAGACGGGGATACCCAAGGCGAAAAGGAATAGTCCCACCGCCATATTGGTTTCACCGTCGCGTTTGCGCATATCCTTCCCTGTGTGCTCATCGGTATTTTTATCAATCGCTTGGGACATGGCTCAGTTCCTCAGTAAAAGTAAAGATAGACAAACACGTGGGGAAGCATGGAAAAAACGGTCCAGAGGCGCAGGTCGCTCCACCAGCGCCCGTTCGGACGTCCCTCATTGACATAGGACTTCTTGAGTAAGAAACAGACCCAGAACATGGTTCCCACAAAAAAACCGACGGCCGTGATGGTGGCCCACGGTTGGTAGATAGGATTGAGCAGGTCGTTGATGGGGTGGAAAATTCTGCTCAGGAAGGGGTAGAACACCGCCTTGCAGAATGCTTCAATGTTGGTTTCAAACATCAGGAGTTCCTTTCTTCGAGGGCCGCCTGCGCCTCAGCGCTGTGAATGACCGATCCCCAGGTGAGCCCGCGGAGTTTTTCTTCGGATTCCGGTTTGGTCATCAGGCTTACCACTACGGTGACCACCAGCGAAAACACAAAGGACCACCATGCCACAAAGAGGAACGGGTCCTCCGATGTGAACAGCCCCGGGGTATACTTGAGGATAAAGCAGAAGAGAACGCCCAGACTCAGGCCCGCCAATCCGCCCCATTGTGTCGCCCGCCGCCAGATAATACCCAGCAGGAGAATTGCCAGCGTCGGCCCCTGGAACATGCTTAGAATCGTCTGCATGAATACATAGATGCTTTCCCGGTCCGCGATGGGCTTGGCAAGAACGGCGGCCGTAATGATGAGGAACGCGGTGAATCCCCGCCCCATGGCCAGCGCCTGGCGTTCCGTAAACATGGGCCTGCCTATCCAGCGCCGGGCCTGTCCCCAGATATCCGTGATAAACATGGTGCTCGCCGAGTTAAGCGTGCCGGAAATACTCGACATCAGGGCGGCGAACAAGGCGGCGAACATCAGTCCTCGCAAGCCTGCCGGCAACAATAATCGAATCATTTCGGGCACCGCCCGGTCCGCCTCCTCCAAGGGCAGTTGCGGCACCAGGATCACCGCGCAAAGCCCCGGCAAGGCCACCATCAGCGGAATCATGGATTTCAAGAATCCGCCCAGGAGCATGCCGCCCTTGGCGTCCCATTCGGAGCGGGCGCCCAGGGTGCGCTGTACGATGACCTGGTTGCCGCTCATGTATGCAATGGCCAGCACGATGCCCAGCCCGAACACAATGCCCGTCCAGGGAAAGGGCCCTTCCGTGTTGTGCGGCAGGAGAATGGTAAAGTGGTTCTGGAATTCCGGGCCCTTGGCCAGGATTTGTTCACGCATGGCGCTCCAGCCGCCGACCTCCCACATGGACAGCGCCAGCAGGCCGAACCCGCCTACATACATCACCACCAATTGCACCACATCCGTAAAAACCACGGCCGTCAACCCGCCCGCAAAGGTATATAGCCCGGTCACCACCGCCATCAGCCAGAGTGACCAATTGGCATCCCAGCCCAAAACGGTATACATCAGTTTGTCGGCGGTCACCCATAGCATAATGGACAAACCCAGGAAGAGGACAATCGCCCAGATGACCGCATTCAAGAATTGGACAGCGGAATTATACCGGCGCCCGAGAAATTCAGGGATAGTAAACACGCCCGTGCGCCAGAAATAGGGCACGAACACAAAAGCGGCGAACACCATGGCCGGCATGGAACCCATCCAGTCGAAATTCGCCGCCGATACGCCGTGCCGGAACGTGGCCCCGGCCACCGCAACAAAATCCATGGCGCCGATGTCGCTCACCACGATGGAAAACCCGATGGCCCAGAAGGGGAGCGACTTGCCGGACACAAAGAAATCTTCCGCATTACCCACATAGCGTGTACAAAAAAAGCCCAACGCAAGCGTGCCTATCATGTAGACCACGATAATGGAAATATCAATGTTACTTAAACCAACGACGGTAGATACGGTTTCCATACAGACCCTTCCGCTTGCGGCCGTTCCTGACAACATCAAGACGTGCCACAGGTTGCCGAAATTAAGGCGTTATTATGGCATAGCGGGGATATTCATTCCAAGGGTGCTTTTTCTTTCGGCAAGCACTGCACGCTTCTGACCGTTCCATATAGCATCTCCCCCCGAGATTCCTCGATGAGAACCCACGCGAGACAATTTTCAAGGGATTCCATCGAGGAAACACATACGTCAAGATAGTTGTCCGTATGGCCGAACCAGAAATCGCCCCTTCGACTCTCAAACAAGACCGGACGGATTGTACCCACCGCGCTTGCATAAAAAACGTGTTTCTTTTCCGCGGCCAGGCGGATAAGCGTTTTACTGCGGTCCCGGATTGTTTCCTGTGCGATTTTATTCGGAAATCGCGCCGATGCAACCTCCTCCCTCTCGCTATACTGAAAAACATGTAAATGAAAGAGCGGACTTTGCTCAATTAGGTCACAGGTTTGCTGAAAATCGCCCTGGGTTTCTCCGGGAAAGCCGGCCATGACATCGGCACTCAGGCCGATCCCCGGCACGGCACGGGCGGCACGACGCATAAACGCCGCGTATTCCTCGGCGGTATAGGGCCGGCGCATGGCATTTAACACGGCATCGGACCCTGATTGCAGCGGTACATGCAGATAGGGGACCAACCCGTGTCCGGGGTCGGCCATGCGTTCAAGTAACGTCCCGGGCAGGTTACTCAATTCAATGGAACTGATGCGCAGGCGTGGCTGCGGCCCCAAGGTGTTCAAACGGTCAATCAGTGCCGTCAATCCGCGTCCTTCATCCCTGTAATCGCCGATATTCACGCCGGTCAACACCAGTTCCTTTGCGCCGCGCGCCAGCAACGCCGAGGCCTCCGCGATAACATCCTCAAATACACGGGACCGGGACCGCCCCCGGGCAAACGGAATGTAGCAATAACTGCACATGGCATCGCAGCCGTCCTGAAGTTTCAGGTTGACGCGGCGGTGGATGGGCGGACCCTGCGACAGAAAGGGAACCGTAAAGGAATCGCGGCCAGACTTACCGCACAACACCACGGGCACGCCCCGCGCCAACCCGGGCAGAAACTCGGGCAACCGCATTTTGGCGTCGTTGCCAAGCACCAGGTCCACACCGCCCAGGGCGGCGATAGCCTCGGCGGCAGTCTGGGCGTAACAGCCGATGACGGCCACCAAGGCATCAGGATGTTCTCGTATGAAGCGATGAATGGTTTTGCGCGATTTGGCCTCCGCTTCCCGGGTCACCACACAGGTGTGAATGACGCCCAGTTCGGCGGGCGCGCCGAAAGGAACCAGGGTATAGCCCGCGCTGCGCAACCGGTCCTCTATCACCCTGGATTCCGCCTGGTTCAACCGGCACCCAAGGGTATATACGGAAGCGCGCCGGGGCGGTGCGGCCCCTGTCCCGTCCTTATCCATTTTCCGCCAAGCCCAGCAGCCAATGCGTGAAAAGGCGGACACCGAAACCGGTGGCATATT
>JAKJCY010000123.1 GCA_022706235.1 Candidatus Hydrogenedentota bacterium
AGTATCATTTGATTGGAAATGAATAGAAAACCAGGCACATAGGGTCACGAATTTTCCAACCACATCAGGAAATCTGACGTTCCCAAATGGGATTTCGGGAAAGAATAATCTCATTCCCCTTCCAATCCCAAAAATGTGCAATCGCCGCTTACTCGATTCCCGGGCCGCTGATGCGTTCGCCCCGCTGTTGGCGTTCCTGGTCGGCGAATTCAAAGGTGCCGTAGAACAGGGCGTTGGCGTCCATCCAGGTGACCAGACGCTCCCAGTCCTCGCTTTCGAGGTTGACATCATAGTGCCCCGCCGCGAGCATCTTTGCCAGGGCGCTGCCTTTCGCGCCGAAGAATCCCGGCTGGGCCAGGGGCTCGCAGTTGCCTTCCGGAAAGACGCCGCCCCGTCCCCAGGCGGCATAGGACACCCGCGAGACCAGCGCGTTGTAGGACTCCGTGTATCGGCCTTCGGGTCTGCCCGTGAGGCGTATGGGTTTGCCCTCGGGTCCGTCCGCACGCGCGTCCCCATGGCACTCAACACAGTGCTTGTCCAGCACGGGCTGCACGAGGATGGGATAACTCAGCGGCAGCGACCCGTCCGGGGCGGGCGCGATGGCGGACGGCGGCCTGCGCAGCGCCAGCGTCTTGACTCCGGCCGGGGGCGGCGCGTCCATGCGGTTTTCATGGCAGCCGACGCACGATTGGGTTTCCCCCGGCTGCAGGTAGGACACGCTGCGCATGACCTGCACCGCCTGGCCGGACGCGTCCAGCGCCTGGAAGGCCAGCGCCTTGCGCGCCGGTGCCTTGAAATAGGCGGAGCCGTCGGGTTCCACGGGCACGGTGCCCAGCACCTGCTTGCCCGGCGACGCGTTCGCCGCGCCCACGGTGGGGTTGTTCGCGCCGGAGGTGGACTTGGGCAGCACCTGCACGATGCGCAGGTGGGTGACGGGCGTGTCGGGTGGCAGGGCTGGATCGCTTTCATAGACGTTCTGCACGTAATAGGCGCCCTCGTCCGGGGCATCGGCCTGTAGCGATGACGGCAGCACGGGCGCGGCCGCGCGCGGGCGCAGCGGCATGGGCCACAGGCTCGCGATATTCAAATCGCGGTACATCAGTTCCTGGTTGCCGTGGGCGTCCACCAGGTACAGGCCGAACATGTTCGCGAGATTGTTTTTGGGTTCGCCGATAAGCGGGTCGTAACTGTAGGCGGCCAGAAACAGCTGCTCCGACAGCGGCCACGGGCTGCGGTAACACTGGCCGGGCCAGCGATCCATTTCGAGGGAGCGGTCCGGCGGCTCGGGGCCGGGCGTGGACCGCCAATGGGGCAACAGAAGCGCTTCACTTTCCGGGAAGGGCACGTGGGGAGTCAGGCGAGTCACGGGTTCCAGGCCGTCTATGGCGACCGCCGGGTCCACGAGGATGATGGAGCCCGCCGTCATGCCGTGGTGGGGCGCGGCGGTGGCCATGATCCTGCCGGCCCCCGGGATGGCGCGGGCTTCCCACACGCCCACCGGGTTCAGCGTGTTGTTCCCGTAAAAGGCGGCGGGCGCCGTGCCGTCCGGCCGGGTCACCCACAGCTGCTGGTAATGCACGGCGTCGCGGTCCACGTAATCCCAGCGCGTGTACACCACGCGCCCGTCATTGAGCACCGACGGATCCCATTCCTGGGTTTCATGATAGGAAACGGTCTGGACCTCCGAGCCGTCCCCGTTCATGAGCGTCAGCGTATATACCTCGCAGCCGGGTGTGCCGCAGCGGTGCATGCCGCCGCGTCGGGTGGAAATAAACATGATCCGGCCGTTGGGCAGTTCCTTCGGCGAGAAATCGTCAAAGGCGCCGTCTGTCAACTGCCGCCATGTTGCGCCGTCCCCGGCGATTTCATAGAGGTGATAATAACGGCCTTTCGCTCCCTGGAACGTGTCCTCCGGCGGCCCGTCCGTTGCACAGAACGCGACAACAATCCGCTTGCCGTCATGGCTCACCTCAGGATGCATGTAACTGCCCTGCGGCATGGTGTCCGCCAATCTGCGGACTTCCATGTCCTTGCCCGGGTGTTCCAGCACAAACACGCCGCCGCCGGGCCGGGCGTACCGGCCATAGTACTGGGTCAGCTGATGGCTGAACATGCCGGGCGCCTGTTTCACGAAGACCAGCGGCCCCGTATCGGCCAGGGGATGGCTGAACATCAGGGTGCGGCGCAGTTGGTGAGTCATCCGCCACAAGTCCTGCCAGGCCTCGCTGTCCCCGGAGGCGTCCGATGCGCGCAGCGCGTCAAACGCGGGCGTCAGCGTTCCCCACGCCTCCAGGGCGCCCTCGAAAGCCCCCCCCGCCGCTTCGCGCGCGGCGGCCAGCAATCTGCCCCGCGCCAGCGTTTTTTCAGCGGCGGTTTTGAAAGCCTCCCTTGTTGCCCCGGTCCCGACGCCGTCCTGCATGCGCCAGTCCCATTCAATCAGCTCGGCCGTCAACAGCGTATGGGGCGCAACCTCCCGGGGCGTGGGCGGCGCGGACGTGTTTGCCGGGGCGGGGAAAAAATCCATCTCCACCGTCTGGTCCGCGGCGGACAGATACCATCGGGTCAGCCGTAACGCCGTGTCGCCACCCCGGCCGGAAACGCTCAAGCGCATGGTGCGCTCCGCATCCAGGGCGTTCCCGGATGCGGACAAAACACCCCGGCCGGATGCCAGGTCCGCCTGGCTGTTCGCCTCGGGGTATACCTGCAAGGATACGGCCGCCGGAGCCCCGCCCGCATGGGTCACCTCGGCATGCACCGTAAACGGCCCGGTTACCGGGCCGATGGGAATATCGATGTGCGGCGTTTCACCTGCCGCCGCGATGAGGGTGCAAAAGCCCAGCGGGCGCGAAAAGGCCAGTTGCGTTCCCCCGTCATACCCGATCAGGGTATAACTCCCCTCCATCAATACGCCGTCGCCGCCCAGGGAATACCGGGCCTGTCCCACCGCCGGAATGCGTCCATCATGGACCAGCCTGGCATTGGCCCAGTTCGCCATGTCGCAGGAAATGCCGTCGCCGCCGTCCAGCGCCGCCAGACGCAGTTCCCGCCCGCCGGTCAGGTCCACTTCCACGACCTGGGCCGGGGCCGAGTCATCCATCACGCCCGAGTCAAACCGTTTCTCCCCGTCCACCCACACCTCGAAAACGACGCTGCCTTTGCCGCCGCCCTGCCATTGCACGCCCACGTCCGCAAGGAACGATAAATAGCGTCCCTCCAGCGGCATGACCATCTCACCCGGCGCATGGTGGCCGAGGCCCCGGTCATACTCCGCCTCCGCGATGCGCAGGCGCAACGGCGCCGCCGCCGGCGTCCACGCCGCGGTAGTGATGCCGAGGTTGCCCCAGCCCTGTTTTACAACGAGGGTATCCGCAAATTCATCCAGGTAACGGGACACCCTCGTTTCGCTGGAACCCGCCGTCAAGGCGGCAAGAAGCACTGGCAGGAGAACCATCACACATGGAATTGTTTTATTCATACTGCTACCTTCAAAATGCAGGGGACTCAAGGGCAACCGGGGAACCTGATAATCTCACCTGATAATCTTACCATCATACCCGTCAAGAATTCAGGTTACGCTGGTTCCCAAGTTGCGCAGGTTCCCAAATGGGAATTTGGGAACCTGCGCAACTTGGGAACCAGCGTAAAACCGCCTTCTATGCTATACTTTTAAGAGGCTGCAAAAATATAGTAACGGGACGAGTGATGATCGAGCAACTTTTGTTAAAACGCATTACTTCCAATCCCGAAATCTTCGGGGGGAAACCAATAATCCGCGGCATGCGAATCTCCGTAGAACTGGTGCTGAGCCTGATGGCGCAGGGCGAAAGCGTAGAAGTTCTTTTGGAGGACTATCCCGACTTGACTCGTGAGGATATTCAGGCATGCCTCATGATAATGCAGGCAGGAAACGGTGTTCTTCAACAAGGAGACGAGCATGACCGTAAACAACAGGCTGAATTGGGGTATGGTGCTTATCCTGCTCTATCCCGTGGTTTCTTTAATCGATTTTGTTTTCTATGGTGTGTATCTGATTGAGTTTTTCCCAGCCTGGATTATGTTGATTAATCCTCTTTCCTATCTTGCGTCCGTCGTGGGGGCAATCCTGGTAATGCTTCCCTATCTTGACGCTTCGAAAAACCTCGAAACCACCTATCGCCGGGTGGACAAGGGTATTGCCGCCGGAATTGGGCTGTATTGGTTTCATGGTCTTATTCCCCTGTTATTTTTCGGAAATTTCGGGCAGGGCGCCTTTACAGGGGTTGCACTGAATCATTTGCTCGCGATAATAATTGCGGGCCTATGCCTGCTCTTGATGTGGATGTGCGGACTGTGGTGTTTCCGCCCTAAAGCCGTTCTGATTGGAATACTGGGGTTGGTTACACTCATGGCCCTTCCCAATCCAAAGCCTGATGACGTTGATTTCACGGCGGCACAGTGGGAGCAGGGCGTGTCGAATGAAGGACTGCATGAGGAAACCGGCACGGAACCGTTGGAATCCGGAGAAGACGCGGCATTTGACATGGGAGAAGACCATCCACTGCCTTCAGGCAATCCCACGCAAATCGTGCATACAACCGCTAACACCCGTGTCGTGACCGCATTCCGGGGCTATTTCATATTGATGGTCGCATACAGCTTCATGCGACTCGGGGGACAGCGCTGGAAACAGGCGGAAATACCGGGATAGAGGGTGCGATTCACGTCCATGGCCGAATCGCCCCTTCTAGTGCGTCTGTTCATACATCGGGTGCCTTCTAAAACAAGAACAGCGTATGCGCTGGTTCCAAATTCCTATTTGGGAACCAGCGCAAAAACGTTATCCCGGCATGCCTGCCTTGAGCATATAGACCATTTCATAGATGCGGGCAACTTCCCCCCGATGCAGCAGTTCCAGTGGTTTGAATCCACCGAAAGCGGCATTGGGCCGTTTGAGCCAATCCCCTACCGCAGTCTCAGGCATGAGCTCCGCCAATTTTCTTGTGAGTTCCTCGATTTCCTTTATACGGCGTTGGTCGCCTTCACAAAGGGGAATACGACCACTTTCCAGGTCGGATAGCTTACGCACAGACACATCTATCAAGGACGCAAATTCGACTTGGTTGAAACGCAATAACTGGCGTACCTGTCTGGGAGTTAGCATCTCAGCGGTACTGGACAGTTGTACGGTACGCTCATCGGTATCATAAACGGCAGTTTGTTTCATCGTGTCCTCTTTCTCACGCACGTTTTAATATGCCAGGAGCGGCTTTCAAGTTGGCCTCCGGCAAGTACTTCTACAAATACTATACCCGATATGCCGCAGAAAGTCAAGTATATCTGCATGCACAATTGCATGTTTTCCGGGGTTTTATGAAGAGTCACTGGTTATGGAAATATATCGTACTGAATCTTGCCGATTCAGGTTGTCAGGAAAAATGACGACATTGAAGTCCTTGTCTGCATGCACCGAGGGGGCCAACAGGGCTTCCAAGCCACATTGGAAGGCGTCACGCCCTATCGCCTGGGTAAGCGCCTCTCTGCCCGCACTTATCGCTTTACGCCAGTCCGACGTTTTGATTTTGTTCACGCTGACGCCCAGCAGGGCGCAAATATGCGGGGAAGCAAGATCAAGGGTGTATGTCAAATCACATTCAAATGAACGAATAATATGATGCATGGAGGGGCACTGTATGCCGAAGTACTTATAAGCGGCGAGCACTTCCTGCATGGCAAGTTCAGGAGACGTGCTGCCGTAGAGAATCCTGTACCTGCCTTTCAGTCCAAATCGCGTATCACAAAATAACGCGCCCTCACCGCTTAAGAACGTTTTATTGTGTGCGTAATCAAGGCTTGCAAAACGGTATAGTCGGACACAACAGGGCCGCACTTCATTTGTACACAAGTCTGAAAGAACATCACGCAACCGGTCATATTTAGGATATGGGTGTGCACCCATGTAGTTAGCCTCCATACGTGAAAGAGAGTATTTTCAGGGTGTTATCTGTTATCAGTTAGGAGCCGCGCACCCCAGCGTACCGGGGGTATTTGTATACAGAAACGTTTCGATTACGAGCACGATTACGATTTCGCCGATTCGTGCTCGTAATCGTAGATCGTAATCGAGGTAAGTGCCCCAAAATTAAATTTCATTAAGTTGTTTTATATCACCAGGTTGTGATTATGTTTCTCAGGAGACCCACAAAAGAAAACCTGCAGCGAACGGCTATGCTCATTTCTTTTCATGTGCCTGTCTAACAAGTGCAGATCACGGTTATGTTCGTGCAACCGGGAAATGCATCAATTACTTTTCACGCTAACGATAGCGTTTTGAAAATCCCTTGAAACCTTCACGCCTAATGCCGCGAGTTCGGCATTCTCTACACTGTTGCAGAGTTGGAACCGTTCCACGCCGCCGGCGGCGATAGCGGCGGGCAGATCGCCGAGGGCGCGCAGGGCGGGCACGTAATACTGTTCCTCCCAGGCGGCGTCATCGTTGATGTCGAACTGGTTCATGTCCGCCAGGACGCGGTGGAAACCGGTATCGACCGCCCCGGCGAGTACGCACCAGAGGCCGCCCTGTTCCAGGCCCGCCAGGTCCACAATGCCGGTCAGGTCATAGCGCGCCGCGAGGAACGCGCGGGCGGTGAGGATGTCCTGCACGCGGCAGCCGGTGTCCGTGGGCAGGAAGGTGTCGCTGAACTTCGCTTTACCGGGACGGACCCGCGCTTCGCCGGGGGCGTGGTGTTCGCCCAGGAGGAATACGTCTATTAAGAGTACCGCCTTGCCCTTGTCCAGCAGCGCTTTTGCCAAGGGGCCCGGGCCGCCGTTTTCGATGTCCGCCAGGAAGGCTTTACCCCGTCCGTGCACGAGCACGACGGCGTCCTGCGGCGTCGGGTCCACAGCACGGTAGTAGAGCGCCGGAATTCGGTCACCCGCGCCGCGTCTGCCGAGAATCCACTTTTCGAGGACATAGCCGCCCCGCTCTTCCATGCCGATGCGCTCGCAGGCGAGGTCGTTCACGCCGGGCAGTTCCGCGCCCAGGAGCGCGGCGAAAGTCTCGGCGGTTACGACACCTGCGTTCAGCCCGCCCAGACGTGCAGCACGGCGTTCCCGGGCTTGATTTATCAACATATCCATAAAGGGTTCACCGGAAAGGTATCCTTCCGGCGGCTGATCGTCCGGGAACACGCGCAGCACCTCGTCCGACGGCTTCACATAAGCCGGTTCCGTATAGGTTGTCCAGTCCCCGCCGATCAGGTGCTTGCCCATAAACCGGTACATGGCTTCGCGGCTGGCCTGGTTGTAGTTGTGCCCGTAATCAAGATGGGCATTCTCCACGTTCCCTTCCGCGCTATAAAGCGCATAGATGCTGCGGATGGCGGGATATTCCACGTGGGGCGTTTCGCGGGTCCAGTCGCCCGTGGCGGAGACCATCAGCAGGGGCCGGGGCGCCGCCATCGCGCCGATTTCCATGTTGGAGTTGTCCAGCCGCAGGATGGGCGCGTTCTCGCACAGGCAGCCGCCCTGCATGGTGCTGGAGATCATATTGACGGGCACGGCGACGCGGATGCGCGGTTCCACGGCGGTGACGGCGAAGGTCTGGGTGCCGCCGCCCGACGCGCCGGTGCAGCCGATGCGCTCCGCATCCACATAAGGCAGGCTTGTGATGAAATCCACGGCGCGGAGGCTGGTCCACAACTGCAGGGCGAAAGGATGGAGCCCCCAGAGTTTTTCCCGATTGCCGCCCCAGTTGTGGGGCGTTTGCTTGCTGTCCACATACCCGATCATGTCATAGGAGAAGGCCACGGCGCCCATGCGCGCCAGGGTGATGCACCGCGCAGGCACGGAACCGCGATCGGTTCCGTCCTCGACCCGGCCGTGTTCCCAATGTCCGTGGGGGTTGATGATGCCCGGAAAGGGGCCGTCGCCCAACGGACGGTACAGGTTGCCCGTGGCCAGGAACCCCGGCCACGGCTCGAAATGAACCTTGGACACCGTGTAACCGTCCTGGGCCGATTCATCGAAGACTTTCGCGTTCAGCGGCGTCTTTTCCGGAAGGGGATAGAGCCCGGAACCCAGCAGGATGCGCATGCGCAACGAGGCCGCTTTGGCTTCCCAGTTTTCTTTCGTGTAATGGGGCATGGTGAAAACCGTGTCGGTGTCGCGCACGATCTCGGCGCGCAGGTCCCGCGCCGATTGCGGAAGCGGCAGCGCGCGGAGGTCGGACAGCGCCTTTTCAGGGTCGAATCCGGCCCCTTTGCTCAGCGCGACCAGGGCGACATCCGGCCCGCAGGTAATTTCGACCGGCCCGGCTGACAGCGAGACCGATCCCGCCTGGCGCCAGATCATGTCTTTCGCGCGCTGCTCCTTGTCGGCAGGCGGCAGCTCGAGTTGTTTCCCGGCAATGGTAATGGAAGACGCGTTACGCGGCGGCGCGCACAGCCAGACGGCGTACTCGCCGTCTTCCGACAGGGTAATCGGCCCGGCGGCCGCCTCCCAGGGATATACGAGACAGGTGGATGCCGTCTGGGGCAATGTGCCTGCAGCACCCGCAAGGGACAGCAATCCGATCATAAGCATGGCGGTCATGTGTTTTCTCCTATGAATTATTGAATGGAAATTTCCCGGAACTCATTGTAGCGAAAAGGGATGGTGGCCGCAAGCGAACGAAGCCCGTCGGACAGCATCGTACCCGGCCGCATCAAGGCATGTCCCCACACGCAGGTCTCTATTGACTTTAGCCGCCTCTACCCGTATCATAATCATACAGAGTCACACGGTTTACCCGGATATTCCTGGCGTTTGTCACAACGGCGTTATTCCCTATCCCTTTTTTACTACAGGGAGAAATGTAACGCCCCCAGGCCAAGTTCACGGGCGCGGTGTGGATTCCCTTCACAGTTTATCGAAAAAAGGCGGCAGCATCATGAAACTTACAGTCATCGGTGGCGGCAGTTCCTATACACCCGAACTGCTCGACGGATTGTTTTCCCGGCTGGACCGGATTCCCGTGTCCGAAGTGTGGCTCATGGACCGGGACGAAACGCGCCTGGCCATCAACCGCGGGTTCGCGGAGCGCATGGCGGCCCGTCATGGATCCCCCTTCCGCGTGCATGGTACCACGGATCTGCGGGAGGCCCTGACGGACGCCCGCTATGTCATCACCCAGATCCGGGTCGGCCAGATGGCCGCACGCATTGCCGATGAGAAACTCGGCCTGAAACACGGCATCATCGGCCAGGAAACCACCGGCGTGGGCGGGTTCGCCTGCGCCCTGCGCACCATTCCCCGCATCCTCGAAGTGGCGCATTTGATGGAAGAGGTCGCCCCGAAAGGGTTCCTGGTCAACTTCACTAACCCGGCGGGCATCAACACCGAGGCCGTGCTGAAACACAGCAAAATCCGCACCGTCGGCCTGTGCAATGTGCCCATCGGCATGATCATGGACGTGTCCAAATACCTGGGCTGCGACCCCCAGTACGTGACCATGGACTATGTCGGCCTGAACCACCTGTCCTGGGTGCGGCACTTCTACAACAAGGACGAAGACATTACGGCGGCGGTGCTCGACACCTTTGTAGAACATGCCCGACACGAGTGGGAAGAGGATGACACCCGCGAGAACATGATTGAGGCCATCCGCAGCCTGAACATGTTCTGCAACTATTACCTGCAATATTTTTACAGCACCGACACGGTGGCGCGCACACTCCGGAACAAGTCCTGCACGCGCGGCGAAGAAGTGGTTCAGGTGGAAGAGGCCCTGTTCAAGAAGTACCAGGACCCCGATACGACGGAAAAACCCGAGGAACTCGGGAAACGGGGCGGCGCCCATTATTCCACGGCCGCGTTTCTGCTCATCGACGCCATCGAGAACGACCGGCAGAGCCGCCAGGTCGTCTGCTGCCGCAACAACGGCGCGGTGCCCACCTTCGACGACGATGTCGCTGTGGAGGTGTCCGCCACCATCGGCAGCGGCGGCGCCGTTGCGCTGCCCCAGGCGCCGCCGGAACCGTCCATACGCGGCCTGATGCAACTCATCAAGGCCTATGAGAGTCTGACAGTGGAAGCGGCGGTACACGGCGACCGCGATGCGGCGTTCAAGGCCATGCTGCTCAATCCGCTGATGCCCAACGCCCGGGGCTGCCGCGCCCTGCTCGACGAACTGCTGGAGATTAACCGTCCGTGTCTGCAGAATACGTTCTTTAAATAAAGGTAGCGCGGGCGTTTCCCGCAACCCGGACAAGGATTGTCAAAGTATGTTGTTCACACTTTAGTGTGCGTGTTGGGTATAGCCCTTGAGGAGCACGCTAAAGCGTGAACAACATACAAACCCTCTTGTTTTTGACAGCGGTATCTCGGATATAAGGAACGAACACCAGGAAAGGACCGTAGCATGACCAGTAACGTCGTATGTGAAACCTCCCTTGCTGATCGCGGCCCGGACAAACGGGGCAAAGTGCGCGACATCTATGACCTGGGCGACAAGCTGCTGCTGGTCGCCACGGACCGGATATCCGCCTTTGACTGGGTGAATCCCGTGGGCATCCCCGACAAGGGGCGCATCCTCACCCAGATATCGCTGTGGTGGTTCGAACAGATGGCGGACCTGTGCCGTAATCATCTCATTTCCGCCGACATCGTCGATTTCCCGGCCCCCTTCCAGGAACGGGCGGACATGTTCGCCGGGCGCTCCATGCTGGTGCACAAGTGCGAGATGCTGCCCGTGGAATGCGTGGTGCGCGGCTACCTCGCCGGCAGCGGGCTCAAGGAATACAAGGAAACGGGGACCGTCTGCGGCATCCCCCTGCCCGCAGGCCTGGTCGAAGCCTCCAAACTGGAAGCGCCCATCTATACCCCCGCCACCAAGGAAAGCGACGGTCACGACATCAACATCAGTTCCGAAGAGGCGGGCAGGATCATCGGTGAAGAACTGAACCGCCAGGCCGCGGAACTGGCCATCGCCATCTACAGCCGCGGACGCGATATCGCCGCAACGAAGGGCATCCTCCTGTGCGACACGAAGTTCGAGTTCGGCCTGCTGGACGGAGAACTGGTCCTGGCCGATGAAATCCTGACGCCCGATTCGTCCCGGTTCTGGCCCGCGGACCACTACCAGCCGGGCAAGGCCCAGCCCAGCTACGACAAACAATTCGTGCGCGACTATCTGGAGGCCATCCACTGGGATAAAAATTCGCCCCAGCCGCCCCTGCCCACCGATATCGTGGAAAAAACACGCGCGAAATACCTCGAAGCATTTCATCAACTTACCGGAAGGCAAACCCTGTAACATGACACACCCTTATTCCGAAGAAGACGCCCCTGCAGACCCATGTCCCTTTGGCGGCCCCCATTTCGCGTTCCCCGATGACGACCACCCCGGCGAGGAATGCGGCGTATTCGGTGTGGTTAACCATCCTGAAGCGGCGAAACTCATTTACCTGGGCCTGTACGCCCTGCAACACCGGGGCCAGGAAGGCGCGGGCATCGTCTGCGGCCTCAAAGGCAAACTCTCCGCGCATCGGGGCGTGGGACTCGTGGCCGATGTGTTCCGGCCCCACAAGCTGGACCGGGTTGCCGGCGACATCGGCATCGGCCATGTCCGCTATTCCACCTTCGGTTCCAGTAACCTGCGCAATGTCCAGCCCCTGGTGGTGGACTATGCCCGCGGCAACATGGCCGTCGCCCACAACGGCAACCTCACCAATGCCGCGTTCCTGCGCGAGGAACTGGAACAAATCGGGGCCATCTTCCAATCCACCACGGACAGCGAAGTCATCATCCACCTCATTTCCCGTTCCCGGGGCGCCTCTTTCACCGACAGCGTCATCGATGCGCTGCGCCAGGTGGTGGGCGCCTATTCCGTCGCCATCACCAACGGCGATGTCATTGTGGCCGCGCGCGATCCCCTCGGATTCCGGCCCCTCTGGCTCGGACGGTTGAACAACGCCTTCATCGTCGCCAGCGAAACCTGCGCACTCGACATCATAGACGCGGAATGGATACGTGAAGTCGAACCGGGCGAAGTGGTCACCATCGACGGGAACGGCCCCCATTCCTCGAAGCCTTTCCAGCCCGCCGTGCCCAAACAGTGTCTCTTCGAATTCGTGTACGTGGCCCGGCCTGACAGCTACATCTTCGGCCAGGGCGTGGACGAGGTGCGCAAGAACATGGGCCGCGAACTCGCGCGCCAGGCGCCGGCCGACGCCGACATCGTCATGGCCGTGCCCGACTCCAGCAACCCGGCCGCCCTGGGCTACGCCCACGAATCCGGTCTGCCCTTCGAAGTGGGGTTCATCCGGAACCACTATGTGGGCCGCACCTTCATCGAGCCGGAGCAGGGCATCCGCGATTTCGGCGTGAAGATCAAACTGAACCCGTCCCGAAGCGCCGTCGCCGGAAAACGCATCATCCTCGTAGACGACAGCATCGTGCGCGGCACCACCGCTCCGAAAATTATCAAAATGCTGCGACGCGCCGGCGCGCGGGAAGTGCATTTCCGTGTCGCCTCCCCCAGGATCATCAACTCCTGCTTTTACGGCATCGACACGCCCAACCGGGAAAAGCTCATCGCCCATAATTCTTCGGTAGAGGAAATCCGTAAATTCCTTGACGTGGACTCCCTGGTATACCTGGAACTGCCCGCCCTGCTGCGGGCCACGGGCGGCAACCCGGACCATTTCTGCACCGCCTGCTTCACCAGCAACTACCCGACTCCGGTACCCGAGGACTACGAGACCAAGCCCAACAATCACCGGCATGTGGACCACAGCACCGCCCAATTCGAA
>JAKJCY010000124.1 GCA_022706235.1 Candidatus Hydrogenedentota bacterium
ACAAGCCGCTCTGGCGCGCGCAAAGTCTGTGGACCGTCAACCCGGACGGCGCCCAATCCAACACCTTCTGGGGCAACCAGAGCGTGTGGCCCGACCTGCTCAAGGACGCTCGCGCCATCCCCGGAAGCCGGCGCGTCATGTTTACCGGCAGCGCCCACCACAACTGGTTCCACGGTTCCGTGGGTATCATTGACCCGGACAAAGGCCTCAATTTTCCCGACGGTCTCACCAAGGTCACCGCCGATGTGGAATGGCCCGAATGCGGCAACGGGCCGGTGGACCCCGTGGAATCCTTCGACTATCATCCGTACGGCAAGTACGAGGGCTTCTATTCTCCCTATCCGCTGAGCGAACAGGATTTCATCGTCTCGGCCGACCGCGCGGGCAAATTCGTCCTGTATCTTATGGACGTGGACGGCAACCGCGAGCTCATTTATGAAGGCGACAACCATATCCTGCACGCCATGCCGCTGAAACCGCGCACGGTGCCGCCGGTCATTGCTGATCGCGCTCAGTTGCCCACGGCGGAAGCGCGGAACGCGCCCGGTCCGGGCGTCATTTACAGTACCAACGTCTACCAGAACGCTCCGGAAGTGCTGCGCGGCAAGGCGCGATACCTGCGTATTCTCAACATAGACCACAAGACGTACACTTACTGGTACCGGCGGCCTTATATTTCGACGGGGCCGGTCGTTTCCGCCGTCCAGTCCGAGGGCGTCAAGCGTGTTATCGGCACCGTGCCCATCGAAGCGGACGGCTCGGTCAGTTTCGAGGCGCCTTCCGGCATTCCCCTTCATTTTCAGCTGCTCGACGAGGAGCAGCGCGCCCTGCAGACCATGCGCAGCTTCGTCAATGTCATGCCCGGCGAAAGCCGGGGCTGCCTCGGCTGCCACGAATTGCACAGCCGCTCCCCGGAAAGTGAATTTCGCGGCGCCGCCCTCGCGCGCACGCCGAGCGCCATAACGCCGCCGCCCTGGCCCGCCGACACCATCAGCTGGACCCGGTATGTCCGCCCCATCCTGGACAAGCACTGCGCCTCCTGCCACGAAGGCGACGGGGAAGCCCGGGAGGTCTTCGATACCACCGAGCGCCCCGGCGCGAACACCTTTACCGAGCCGTACCTGACCATTATCGGCCAGCCGTCCTGGGGCGCGCCCTACCAGCCACCCGAAACTCCGCCGCCCGGCTTCGGCATCGCGGGCCAACTCATGGTGGAAGGTTACGATACGCGCGACCCCGCCGCCTACACCACGCCCGAACCCATGACGGCCCTGTCCTACAAGAGCCGCCTGGTAGAACTCGCCTCAAGCGGCAACCACTACAACGTCAAGGTGGACGAAGTCGAGCGCCTGCGCCTCATCGCCTGGGTGGATGCCATGACGCCCTACCTCGGCGAAGAGGAAATACGGCGAATGCCCGATCCCGACTTCCAGGGCGTGGACTGGCTCGCCCTGCGCCCGCGACTGCAAACCGCTCCCGAAATTACCCGGCCCGGCCCGGTGGATTGAAAGCACACTGTATTACGATGTGTGCTGAAAAGCGGTGGTTGGAATTGGAAAAGCAAAGACGAAGGACCAAAAGGACCTCAAGGACCTAAACGACATGCCGCCTGGCAGCGCGCAGGAAAACCGGGGCTTATTGGCGCGGCAGCAGGAACCGTTTCTTGGGCACGGGGCTGCCCCTGCTCCCGTCCCACTTCCGTTACTTATCGCTTTATCCCGGCCAGGACATGGAGTTCCTCATCGCTTCTCAGATAGATACCGGTGCCTTTATCGGCAACAACGGCTTCATCAATCTTTTGTGGGGGTAAATTATAATGCCGCACGGCCTTGCCGGTGGAAATCTCCCACAGTTCGGCAAGATCAAGGCTGTCACTGTTATAGGCAAAGGCATAGGCGCCATCCGGGCTTAATGCCAGGTGATTGTTTAGCTCTCCCCGGGCATTCCGCGCTTCCGCCAGGCCGGTGCGGATGGTGCGTAACAAGTCGCCGGATTGGATATCCCAGACGCGCAGAATTTGTCCCGAGGCCATGGTAATCAGCTGTTTACCGTCCGCCGAGAACCCGCTGGTGATTTTTGGGGTGACAGGATTAAGGGTTACAATGCGTCCGATGAGACGTTTCCCGAAACTTGCCGCCGCCTCGAGAAAACCGTCCGGAGGACTCTCCTGCCGCGCCGCTACCATGTCTGGTTCCGTAAAAGTGCGCACCACCTCACCGGTCGAGGAACTGTAAAGTTTTACATATCCGTCCAAACCCTGAAACACAAAATAAGTCCCATCCGGGGAGAAAGATATGCTATGGAACATTGTTTGACGGGGGAAACTTTCATATTTCACGGGCACATCAATGTCCACTTGCGTGTACTCGTTTTCCAGGTGAATGACGGTCAACTGGTCGGGAGCATGTACCGCCACATACCGGCTATTTGGCGGAAAGAAAACCTCGTTATAGGGCATTTCCTTTTCAGCCGGAATGGAAGCGCAGGTCCGTCCGCTTTCTATTTCGACCAGATGAAAAGGACCGTTTGAAGGATATTGAACCACGCAATGCCGGCCGTCGGGAGATAGGCCACGGGGCGAACCGGGCACCTCCCGTATGGGTTCCGCAAGATGTGCTTCGAAGACCTGTGTCACAGTTGCCTGTTCCCGACTTTCAGCATCCTCCCTGGTGTACCACGCCAGCGCGCGGTTCAGGTCTGCACTAACGTATGACATAAAATGCCGCCTGGGCGGCCCTTCGGCATGCCAGGTTTTGACGCACTCCATATCTTCCAACCGGCAGGCTTCCATCTTGTTCCTGCGGGTATCAAACAAAATATGGGGGGGCCGTATTGCCTTGATTTCTCCCGGAGCATAGTTCCCGGGCGGACATTGCCAAATCATCCGGGGCGTTGCACCCTCCTCCAGGGGCCAAAGCCAGCAACGGCGGGACCTGTCCCAGGAATAAATCCAGTCTTTACCTTCTGCCAGGACAGGACTATATAAAACGAAGGCATGTCCTTCTCCCGCAAGGATCACCGCAGCCTCATCCATGTCCAGATTGACAGCCGTCATTCTGTCTCCTTCAACACTCCCAGTAAGCATATACCCTTCAGGCGTAAAATGGTATCGAGCCGCCGAGGTTTCCAGGACACGCTCCACCACGCCCGTGCGCGCGTCAATCAGGGTGAGCCTGGTTCTCCAGTTATTGATGTTTAGTTCGTCAAAAACGGCTTTTCCGCCTGGTGTGACGTAATACAACAGGGGATGATCCTTGCTGCTCAGGACGTATCCCTTCTCAATCAGGCCACTTTCCGGTTGCCAGAACCAGGTGGTCAGGGTCTTCTGTGAATTTGGCGGTGATTCTCCCGTTACTATTAACAGGGTTTTGGTGTCCGGCATCCAACCACCCACCCCGAACTTTCCGGTCCTCTCCCCGGAAATGGTCGGCTGGAGCGGAAGTCCCTCCGGGGTATATACAACGCCCCCATCGTCAAAACAGGTGTATACCCATGCACTGTTCCCGATAAACTTGGTTTGACTGGGTTTGCCTTTCGAATCCTCAGAAACTTTCCAGTGTTCTTTGCCCGTGATCTTATCCACCACCCGAAAGCCCTTCGTCTTCTCAATGACCAAGGTATCCCGGCTGAACATGCAGTCGTCATAAGTTTCGAACGGAAGCGACCACAAGCGTTTTCCGCTATCCATGCGCTGTGCGTACAACGCCGTATCTGTAAGAACAAAAAGCAGATTCTTCTCAACATCCACATGTACAACCCATGGAGGAGGAGAAAAAACATTGGTGGCGTCGTGCGCCGCAGCCATTCCCGCAAGAAGCGACAAAACAACAGGGACGATAAACAGCAACGTTAAGGACCGCATAAGACACATTCCTTTCCGGTACGGGCACCATTGACCTTATGCTCTATTCTCTACTATTCCCCGCGCTGATTACGGGTCTGTGTTTCCCTGCATCTGAATAGAACCGCTACGCCCACCATTTTGTAGAAAGTGCGGACGATAACCCTTTCTTTTTGTACTATGGATGTCCTGTTGAAAAAGCCCTACGCCTGTCCTGTCTTTGTTATATGGGCAGTTCCCCTCCAAATAAACAAGTTCATTACTATCCGGCCAAGAACCTGAAGGCAAGCATGTACCAGGCCAATCTGGAAAACAACATAAAGTACATCGTAAAACGGGACCTCTCGCATCTCAGGTATAAGCCGGCACCACCCCACCACAGGCATCCAGAACAGGAACGCGACCGTGCCATTCCATAAGAGTGATTTTTCTACATACAACAGCGAAAAAAATACAACAACAAAACCTATCATCGCCGGGACTGTCAGTGTCAAGTTCATCGCCTCTGAATCCGTCCCCACCGTAAACGCCAGTATAAAGGACACGTGAATGGCCCATAACGGCCAAATCATCCATAAGAACCGCTTATTCCTTGAGGTTGTCTCTTTCCCGCCGGAACGGGCGTTTTCTTCCGTATAAAACCGATTAATAAACACCCTGCCGGTAGCTTGAATGAAACAATGCGCCAAGGCAACTACCCCGATGCTGATTGCCACGGCGCCTACTTCCCTTTCCCAAACGGTTGTGGCGTCCGGCCACGCCCAATGGAATCCGAGGACGGGCAACCAGAATACAAACGCGACAGCGCCGTTCCACAAAGGCGATTTTTCTGCGTACAGTAGCTTGATAAAGAAAACAACAAATAAGGCCACTTCCGGCACTATGAAAAGAAGGCGCAGGTCGGGTGACAACTTGCCTGCTATCAGCATCGAATACAGGGGTACAATCGTCCCTATTGTCCATACGATGCATTTTTTCCGGGCTGTCATAAGGTCACCTTTCCGATACTGCCGCCTCGCTCAAAAATAGCCGAGGCTTCGGAGCGTCTCTTCCGTTTCCACGGCCTGTTCTTCCGGGGTTGATTCCGGTTTCAGATACCCCTTTTCCTCGAGGAACATCCGGATGTCGTGGGTGATGACATTCGGGATGCGGACTATTTTGACCGGGTCGGGCACCTGGTCCGGGCACCGTTCCCGCAAGGCATTCAGGATGTCGTGCATGCGGTCGCGCAGCTCTGGCAGTACCTCCAGAATATTTTCTTTTTCCGCCGGGTCCTTTTTCCTATTGAAAAGCGCCTCGTATTGAAGGGGCCCCCACGGGTGTGGTGACGGGCGCAGGCCCCGCAGTGTTTCCGAGCGCGCGTCAGCTATGTGTTGCGAAACGCTGACGCGCTCTTCCAAGGTCAGCCACTTGGGCGCGGCGATATACAGGTATTCTCCCTCCACCACGGCGCGGACGACATTGCGTACGGGGTTGAGCAGTTCGGCGATAATGGGCTTTTCCTTGGGCTTGGGCACCCAGGCGTCGTTTTCCCGCTGAAACAGCGGGGCGCCGTCTACGGCGTGTTGCGCCGGGGGTAGCCCCGCCAGTTCGAGCAGGCTGGGCAGGAGGTCCACCAAAGCGACGGGGGTTGCTATCCGCGCCGGAGCCAGCCGCTTTGGCATCCAGAAAAGCAAGGGTACGTGGATGGACTCCGAGAAGAGGGACCAGGCGTGCTCAACGGAGCCATGCTCTAAAAACTCCTCCCCATGGTCGGCGACAAAGACCAGCAGGGTATCCTCCAGCGTTCCCAAGGCCTTCAATCCTTCGAACAAAGCCTTGATGGCATCGTCATCCTGGGCGATTTCGGCGTCATAGCGCAGCATCAGGTCCTCGAAGCGCGCCTCGCCCGGCCCGAAACCCTCGGCAAGCAGCGTGTCCAGGTGCGCGCGTACATCGTCTATGGCGTCCAGCGGTTCCGGATAAACCTCCGGGGCAAAACGCAGATAGTATTCATCGGGCGGTGTGTAGGGCGTGTGGGGGCTGACATAATGAAGATACATAAAGGTGCTGCGGCCTGTATGCTCCTTCATAAAATTGAGGGCCTTTTCCGTCAGTTTTAGGCTCTGGCTCTTCTTGTCAAAGGTCTTGGCGAGAAAGGCATGTTCGTCAAAGGATTTATGCAACGCCGTGTAGTCCAGGGTGGGGTTGGTAGAGAAATAGGCGGTATGGTACCCGCCCGCAGCAAGCAGTTGGGCCAGGTCCTTCACCTCCGGATTGGTATTGGCGTACTGTCCGCCGCCCCAGGGGTTGGAGGAGGGGTACATCCCGGAGAACAGGGACAGCGTGGATTCCACGGTAAAGGACGACTGGCTGTAGGCGCGTTCAAAAAGGACGCTGTCCGCCGCCAGCGTATCTATGAAGGGTGACGTGTTTCGCGTGTATCCATAGCAACCCAGGTGGTCGGCGCGCAACGCGTCCACCAGGACGATAACGATATGACGGGGTGAGGCGTCCGGCACCACCGGACCTTCGTCACTGGCTGCGGCAAAGACAAAAATAACGGCCATCATGCAGAATAGAAAAGTTCGAATGGGTAATGTCACGTTGGGCTTTCCGGTTGTGTTATATGTGGTACTTTCAGAATGATTTCGCACCTGTTTATATTGTCTGGACTCAGCGTAGCAAAAGGAGCTTGGAATACACAAGACAGGCCCTTTGACCGCGGCGGATGACTGTTGTAGTATAGGTCCTATATGACCTATACGACCTATAAACAGGAGGTTTAATGAAGCACATGCACAGTTGTTTAACCGCGGTCCTGTTGCTGGCCGGATTTTTTATGACAGGCGCCTTTGCCGCGCCTGGCGACTTTAGCGATAAAATTGGCCGGCCCGTGAAGGTGGCGGCGGCGGCTATCGGTTGCGGAGGCGACTACGAGAAGAAACTGCCCCTGGCGATTGAACATCTCCATGCCGCCGGTGCGGCAGGGGCGGACATCGTGTGCCTGCCTGAAGAATTCAGCGGCGGTGCTTCAGAACCGGTGCCGGGTCCGACTACCGACACCGTTGCCGCCCTGGCAAAGCAGTACGGCATGTATGTCATTTGCCCGTTAAAAGAGCACTTCGAAGACAAGGAATACAATACGGCGGTGCTGATTGACCGTGAGGGTAACCTTGCCGGGTGTTACCGCAAGATATTTGTGTTCTGGAGTGAAAACGTCCATGCGGGCGAGGCGCGGGTGCCGTGGTTTGACACCGACTTCGGGCGCATCAGCATCTTGATCTGCTTCGATATCAATTTTCCCGAACTGTGGCTGGAGGCGGCACGCAATGGTTCCGAAATCGTGTTCTGGCCGAGCGCGTTCGGTGGCGGGTTCCCACTGAACGGGTATGCCGGCACAAACGCCTGTTATGTCGTGTCCGTGGGCGATGGGGATTTTATTGACATGACGGGCGGGGATATTGCGCCGGACGTAACGCCGATGGACGGGCTTCACATTGCGACGCTGGACCTGGACCGCACGCTGGTGCACAAGGATTATACGCGGGCCAAGGTGGACGCGTTGCTGGCGGCGCACGGGGAGGAGATTGTTCTGGAAAAGGATTGGCATCCGGAAGGGTGGTTAATGCTGCGGGCGTTGAAGCCGGGCGTCCGCGTGCGCGACCTGTGCCGCAGGCATGACATCGAAACCCTCCAGGAATACCGCCTGCGCAGCCGGGAGCAGATCAATGCACGGCGCGCGGCGGGGGTGCGCATCGGCGCCGACCGCAACGGCATTCCGACGGGCATGGCGCCTTTCTCCGGCGTTCCCGGAAAAGAAGAGGTTCCGGCATGGATACGCGCCTTTTCAGGACGTCTTATCGATGCCTGGCGGCGCGGCCATCCCCTGCCCCAGTTGAGCGCCGTCCATCCGGAGGCCACCCTGGCGGACGCCTACGCCATACAGCGGCAACTGGTTTTGGGTTCAGGTATTTTTGGCGCGGCAGGGGGGTTCAAGGCCGCCGGTGTGGGCGGTCTGGTGGAAGACGATTACCCGCCTGTCGCGGTCATACCGGCTGCCGGTGTATTCTCTTCCACCGATACCATCGTTATTGACCTGCGGGACGGCCCGCCCCGGCATGTGGAAACGGAAATCGGCTACCGCATCGGCAAACCTATCCTCGAGCCGCCGGGTTCGATAGAAGAATTACGGGCGTATGTGGATGCGGTGATGGCGGTTATCGAAGTACCGGGCAACCCGGTGGCTTCCTTCCAGCCGGGTACCCGCGAAGACCTGGTCGCCTGGAATATCAACGGGAAGGAAATGATTACGGGTGACCCCCATGATCCTTCTGAAATCGACCCGGATGCGGTGGAAATAGCGTTTACGCGAGATGAAGAAACCATTAATACGGCGCGGGGCGACATGGCCGCTCTCGGGCAATGGCCGACCCTGTTAAAAACAGTGAATCAGATTCTGCAACAGGGGTATACTATCGGGGCCGGTCACGTGATCTCGAACGGGGCCCTCGGCAAGATTGTAAAGGCGATGCCGGGCGCCTATCGGGCGGACTTCGGCCCCCTTGGGAGTATTGCATTCGATGCGCGTTGAACCTGTCCTTTGGGCATGCTCCCGGTCAGGTGACAGGTTTTATGCGTCCACCTGCTGTCTTGTCAAAAAAAAAGCCGCAGGGCGGACCCGTGTACTTTAATGGTTGTATTTTTTTTGAACAACCTGGTGATAGTGTCCTATACTCAATAGCGGGAAGCCAACAAGTTCCCGGTGGATGTGGGGGCCTTCGCATGCCCGCTTTCACCGGGTTGGGAAGTCAAAATGACGATAGCACAGTTACTCGAAGAGCAGGCCCGGCGTGAAGACGACCGGGTTATGCTTCTTTACGGCAGCGAACAAATTACCTATGGCGAGATGCATAGGCGGGTCGGCCAAGTGGCCGGCAACCTGAAAGCCCTCGGCGTAAAACCCGGGGATAAAATCGCCCTGTTGATGGAGAACTGCCTGGAATACATCTATTGTTTTCTGGGCTTTGGCCGTATCGGCGCCGTGATGGTGCCCATCAATCCCGCCCTGAAATCTGAGGAAGTGGCGTATATCATTAACGATTCCGAGGCGGAAACACTGGTCATAAAATCCGAGTCGCTCGGCAATCTGGAGGATATCCGGGCCGCTTTGCCCACCGTAAAACGTTATATTGTGGTCGGCGCTCCTGTGGAGGGGGCCTTGCATTTCGATTCATTGCTTGCGACCGTTGACATCCCGGCCGTTATAACGGGGGAGCAGGACGATGCCGCGCTCATCTATACTTCCGGGACGACCGGTAAGCCCAAAGGGGTGATATTGACCCATGGAAATTACATTTGGGACGCAAGAGCGATGTCCAGGTCGAATCGTCTCACCCCGGAAGATCGCTTCCTTTGCGTGCTGCCCCTGTTTCATGTGAACGCGCAGGTGGTATCGGTGCTTACGCCCATGATGGTGCGCGCGACAATCGTGCTGGTGGGGGGCGCGTTCAATCCCTTCAGCTTGTTGCATCTCATAGAACAGTACCGCATCACCATCATGAGCGCAGTCCCCACCATTTACGGCCTTCTTACCCGGTTGCCCAAGGCCGGGAGCGCGGATGTCAGTTCCGTGCGTTTCTTCGTCTCGGGTGCGGCGCCCATGCCGCAGGCCATTTACGAGGCGGTGCAGGCGGTGTTCAGAAAACCGCTCATCATGGGATATGGCCTGAGTGAAGCCACCTGTGCCAGCGCTGTCGCGGACCATGAAGACCCCATACACTGGAATTCTTCGGGGCCCGCCTTGCGCTACACCAACATCCGTATTGTTGACAAAGAAGGCAAGGACCTTCCTGTCGGGGAAGTTGGTGAAATTCTTATTTCCGGCCCGACGGTCATGAAAGGCTATTATCGCAATCCCGAGGCTACGGCGGAGGTTTTGACGGACGGCTGGCTCAAAACGGGAGACTTGGGGCATTTTGATGAACAGGGGTATCTGTATATTGTAGACCGGGTCAAGGATATGATTATTCGCGGCGGCATGAATATTTATTCCGCCCAGGTTGAGCAGGTGATTGCCGCCATGACCGAAGTGCAGGAAGTTGCGGTTATCGGGGTGGATGAACCGACCTGGGGCCAGGAAGTACTTGCAGTTGTGGAAGTCAAACCTGGCCATACGCTCGAAGCCAAGACGGTCATCAATTTCTGCCGGGAGCACCTGGCCGCCTATAAGTGCCCTAAACATGTCCGTTTCATTGAAGCGCTTCCCAAAACGGCTATCGGCAAGGTGCGCAAGCACGAACTTGCCGAACAATTCGGCGATATCGCCTCCAGGAAAAACAAGTAACCCAGGGCGGTGTTAGCGTTTCTGTCCCCGTTGCCGCTTCAACTCCTGTTGCTGGGTTTTTGTGGCGCCCAGAATGCTGCCGCCGATGCGGAAGATGGACAGGAACATTTGCCTGGGCGTGTCCAGCAGTTTCATGGCTTCCCCTGTCATTTCCGCCGCGCCGCTGACCAGGGTCACGCCCATGGGGGGGAGTCCGGCCAATTCCCCGGTAGGACTGAAGGTGGGGCCGGTAATGTGAAACCCCAGCTCGATGTCCTTTTGGGTCATCCGGAAACCTTCGACGTTAAAACTGTCCCGCAGAATGGGGATCTGGTCCGCCATGTCGGGGCGCACGGCAATATCGATGCGATAATCCATGTCTCCCTCCATGACCCATGTACCGTTGCCCTTGATGGTCATGCCGGAGGATTGAATCAGGAGATTGTCCGTATAAATATGGTCTCCTTCAATCCGTAAATCGGAGGAAACTCTGTCAAACTGCAATGCGGCGGGATGCAAGTCGGCCAGGCTGTCGCTGAGGGCATGTTTGAAGGTGTCACGCAGGGTGTCCGCCAGAAAATGGCCGTTCCCTACGCTGAACTGGCCTTCCGCCCGCAGTGTGGTTCTGGGGTCATCCTGGTCCATGACATAGGATATATTGCCCGAGGCGGCCCCCTCCAGAATCTCGGGCAATTCCAGTTGGCGGATGATATACTTAACGGGAATGGATTCCCATGTTCCTTTCAAGTGAATGACATTATCGGCTTTTTCCTGGAGATAGGTGCCTTCAATCCTGCCCTCGCCCACTTCGGCGCGATAAAAATTGAACCCGGTTTCTTTTTCGTTGCTGTATACTTCCGCGACAAGGTTGCGCCCTTCCCATGGCGGCACGGTAATCGTATCGGCGGAGAGTTTGTATACCCAGGGTCGCGGTCCCTCCGTGTCTGCGGCGGGATATTTATCAACATTTTTCAAGGTGTAGGTGTCGGCCCACTCGGGGTCGGTTGAACCCATCGGCAACAGCCAGGTCTCTGAAAAAGGCGGTACACTCGCCTCCGCGGCATGTACTTCCAATTCTCCCGACCGCTCTCCGCCCTTGATGTTTGTCAGTGTCACCGACACTTGCGCATCGCGGCAGATCAAAGGCGTTTTACCGCCATCAGGTAAAAAAGAGACGTAATCAAACACGCCTCCCAGGGTGCTTATGTTGTCGTCCTGTTGTTTGCCCGCCGCCGTCCATTCATAGAACCCTTCCTTGCAGGCGCCCCCCGTGGCCGTGTAAGGTATGTAGATGCATTTTCCCGCGCTGTTGACCTCGAGATGGGGAATATCCAAGCGGATGTGTTCATTGACCCATTTCTCCTTGTTCCTTCGGAAGGTAAACGTACCCAGGAGATGGGTGTCTTCAATATAGGCTTCCCCCTTGATCTCCATTTTTTTTCCCGGTGTGATGTTCACGTTCAGTTCTTGAATGGTTGCGCCGACGCCGGCGGGTTTGCGGAGCCACCATTCATAGGCGACTGTACCGCGGGTAACATCAGCGGCGGCCTTAAGATTCAAGTCGCCCGCGCGGGAATAGGTACCACTGATATGGAATCCGACATCCCCCTCAATCCAAAGCATTTTGGCGGGGCTGTGGAGAGGTGTTTTCTCAATATCGACAAACCGTCCGTTCAGATCGAATTTCAGCCGTTTTTCCTGCAGTTCGTAGGAGGCGGTTCCGGCAAACCGTTCCCCGGATATGATGGCGTTCAGGGGACGCACCGAAATCTCGGAACCGTCCAGCACAAGTATTCCCAGGACATCTTCGGCTTCCATGCCATATGTTTTGGAGGTTATCTTGCCGCCGGACAACGTGGCCGACCCCGTAGGCAACCCATGGAACTCTTTCCAAAGGAAATCCCCTTGCGTCAAGGTCAGGCTGCCACTGGGCAGTTTTTTATTTTCGGGATTAAACGCGATATCCGCACGGGGGATGAGCAGTCGTGCGGAGAGCACCGGTTTGGGGGCGGTGCCCGATGCGGAAAGATGCATTTCCACGGATTCGGGCAATTTCACGTCAAGTTTGCCCGCAGCGTCCATGGACGTGGGCAGCAGTTTCGGGATAAGGTCCTCCACGGCCAATTCGTTGATTACGGCTGTCAACGCCATTTCAAGCGGCTTTTTACGCACATCCAGGGTGCCGCCCAGGGTTATTGCCGCGAGGGAGCTCCGGGCTTTGCAGTCACGCACAAAGAGCAGGCCTTCCCCGGCATTCCACTGTACCAGCCCGTTTAGAGACGCGGCGACATTCTCGAGCGGAACGGGCAGCCCTGGACAGGTTAACCTGTCGGCCTCCACCGTCAAATCCGCCGTCACCTGCTGTCCCGGGTTCCCCCAGGCGTGCATGGCGCCATTCAACGCTCCTTCGAATCCCTCGGGAAGGGAAACAAAAGGGGTGATACCGTCCTGCGTAAGCCCGTTGACGGCGAGGTTCACATCAAAGTTGCCTTCCTTTTGATACCTGCCGCTCAGCGACAGGTCCGCATTCGCATTTTCATAGGATAGGGCGGCCTGAATGGTCCCCGACAGGGAAGCATCTCCCGGCTGATTTGTCACTGTAAAGGATAGGTCTTGC
>JAKJCY010000125.1 GCA_022706235.1 Candidatus Hydrogenedentota bacterium
GCGGGATACCGTAACCGCTGGGCTATGATATGGAATCCCGTTGGGATTCTGAATACATACGTCGGCATCTCAATACCATATCCTGAAGAGAAAGATGTGGGTAAAGACAAGAGTTGCACTTGGGAACGCCCATGGGCGCGAAATTCTATTTCGCGAAGGCCGGAATTGTCGCCCGAGCCGGCACATCCAGCATGGGGCGCGAAGTATAGCTTCGCCTGCAAGGACATTACGAAATGCAATTTCGTAACGAGGCCTATCTCCCGATTTTGAGGCACTTTGGCGCACCTGGGTAGGCACGCTTCCGCGGCCGAATAGAAGGACGATGCCGCCCCAGGGAATGCGCTAACCGTGCCATTGCACCTGGGGCCCGGACCGGCATGCACCCTGTCGTCCTTGTGTTCAAGGGATACTGCGCAGGAAATTTTGATTTTCCAGGTTCATTAAATATACAGTGTAGGTGTTATTTTTAGATAAGTCCATAAATGTCTTGTATAATAATGTGAAATCGTGCCAACACCCTTTTCCCGGGGCTACACGAACCAGCGTACTGCTTTAATCACACGTACTAAGCTCCGTGTCATCGGGATTACAGAAATGGAGTTTTACCTTCATGAGTATAATCTACGGCTTGGTTCTTATAATTTTTGTCTCCGTCGGATTATCGCTACTGATGTCGTCAAAAGACCATTATGTGGCCGGATTTTTCAAGATGTTCGCCTCCACAGGGTTCATTCTTTTATGCGTTCAGGCCGGCGGTATTAACAGCGCCTATGGCCTTGTCATTCTGGCGGGGTTGATTTTATCGTGGTGGGGAGACCTGTTCCTGATTTCCAAGTCCGCCCCGATATTCATGATCGGCCTCGTTGCGTTTTTGCTGGCGCATGTCGCTTACTGCATCGCCTTTGTGCTGCATGGTATTGCGTTATCTCCGGCCTTATATGCGCTGGGCGTAATGTTGCTCATCGGGGCGCCTGTAGTATACTGGCTGTATCCTTACCTGGGCAAAATGCGTGTGCCCGTCCTGAGTTATATGGGCGTAATCACGTTGATGGTGGTGCTGGCGGCCGCCACCGCTTTTGTGACATCCCATTATGTAATTCTGGCGGGTGCGTTCCTGTTTTACGGTTCGGATATTTTTGTTGCCCGCGATCGTTTTGTGAGCGAGCACCGGTCGAATGCGAAGGTGGGATTGCCCATGTATTATCTCGGCCAGATTCTGCTCGCTTTTTCAGTCATTTACGGGAGTTAGGACCACGCTGCCGACCGACGGGCGCCATTGTTCCTTGCCCGGGGAGATCACCACATGGTAAGCACATCTTCCACCATGATGCCGTTGGGCTCACACGCGCCGGAATTTTCTTTGCCGGATACCCAGGGAAACACCATAGCCCTGTCCGACTTTAGCGGTGCGGAAGCGTTGCTGGTGATGTTCATCTGCAACCATTGCCCCTATGTGAAGCATGTCCGTGCCGAGATAGCGGCCATCGGCGATACGTATCAGGAAAAAGGGGTTGGCGTTGTGGCCATCATGTCGAACGATGCGGACAAGTACCCGGAGGATGCTCCCGAAAAAATGGCCCAAGAACTGCTGGACGCGGGGTATACGTTTCCCTACCTGTACGATGGGGATCAGACGGCGGCCAAGGCCTTCGGCGCCGCCTGCACCCCGGATTTTTTCGTGTTTGACCGGGAACTGCGGCTTGCCTACCGGGGCCGTCTGGACGGGTCACGCCCAGGCAACGGCCTGCCCGTCACCGGGGCCGATTTGCGTGCGGCGCTGGACGCGCTCCTTTCAGGTCGGCCCGTTCCGGAACCGCAACTCCCCAGTATGGGATGCAATATCAAGTGGAAGCCGGGAAACGAACCCGGCTACTTTGCTGTCTGAAAATGGTTATAGCCGGTATGGTGGCAGGGGAGACCGTCCACGGTTACCCGGGCGGGTCCTTCCGTTACGGCGCCGATCACGGTTACGGGCAGGTGAAACTGCAGTTTGAATTCCGCCAGCAGGGTCGCGACCTGTCGCGGCGGGACCGTGAAGGCGAGTTCATAATCTTCCCCGCCGCACAGGGCGGCCTGCAGCGCGGAAACGCCCGACTTTTCTGCATAGGCACACTGTTCGGGGGTAAAGGGCAGTTTCTCGGTTTCGATGTCAATGGACACGTTGCTGCGCACGGCGATATGGCCCAAATCCTGCACCAGACCATCGCTTAAATCAATCATGGCGTTTACCTCGCCATTTCCCAGGAACTTCCCTTCCATGAGCTTGGGCCGCGGGCGCAGGTGCGCATGAAGCAGCGCTTCCGGGGCGCTTCCGTCGCCCTGTTCCAACGCGTGCAGCCCGAGGGCGGCGCATCCCGGATATCCGGTCACCGCCACAACATCTCCGGGACGGGCCCCGGAACGGAGGACAGGGTTATCCAAGGCTTTTCCGATGACGGTGACCGAAATCATGATCCCTTCACAAGACGCGGTAGTATCACCGCCGATCAGCGCCACCCGTCCCTCTTCCGAACCGGCCTTGAGACCGGTATAGATTCGTTCCAGATACGTGACGTCAGTATCCCGCGCACAGGCGAGGGTGACGAGCATGTACCGGGCGATGCCGCCCATGGCCGCAATATCGCTCAATGCGGCCGCGGCTGCTTTGCGGCCGATGTCCTCGGGAGAAGCCCACGCCCGCCGAAAATGAATGTTTTCGATAAAGGCATCACAGGTGAACAGGTGTTGTTTCTTCCCCTCCTGCACCACGGCACAGTCGTCACCGATGCCGACTAGAACCGAACTGTTGCCGGAAACGTTTTTGGTCAGCAAATCAATCAAACCAAATTCACCAAGTTGGTCTAAGCGTGTCATGAACCGGTCCTTTCCACCTGCCGCCAGGCGTGGGGAAGCGCTTCAAGGATATCGCTCGCAATCAGCGCGCGCGGGGTCTTCTCCCGTGCGGCACGGTCACCGGCCAGTCCATGGACATAAACGCCCGCACAAGCCGCCTCAAACGGGGGCATGCCCTGGGCGAGTAAACCGCCAATGAGTCCTGCCAGCACGTCCCCGGTTCCGCCCGAGGCCATGCCCTGGTTGCCGGTGGGACAACGCCGGGCACGCCCGTCCGGGCTCGCAATAATGGTTCCATGCCCCTTCAGGACAACCGTCACTTGCCACAAGGCGGCGTAATAGGCGGCAATTTCCGAACGTTCCTGCTGTATAGCGGGAACGGCAATCCCTGTAAGCCGGCTCATTTCCCCGGGATGGGGCGTGAAAACGGCCTCCGCCCGCGAAAGGGTGGACGCGCGCGGCTCCAGTCTTTCCGGGTATGCGGCGAGGGCGTTCAGACCGTCCGCGTCCACGACCATTGGCAAGACACGCCCCTTGTAGAGCCGGCGAACAAGCCGCGCCGTGGCGGGGTGGGTGGACAGTCCGGGTCCGATCACCATGGCGGACTTCGTTGCCGCGAAGCTCTCGAGTTGTTCCAGGGCGCGATAAGCGAGACTATCCGCTTCGGTGGCGGGAAGGCCCAGGGTCATCGCTTCGACCAGGGCACCGGCAACAACCGGCTGTACCGTTTCCGGCACCGCAGCCGTGACAAGGCCGGCGCCGGAACGGTAGGCCGCGGTACAGACCAGTTTCACCGCGCCGGCAAACCCTCGGGAACCTGCCACGACCACCAGGTGGCCAAAGGTGCCTTTATGGGCCATCTCGGCGCGTTCCGGCAGAAACGCGGTTATTTCAGCACGGGACAAAACATCAATCATAGAGGATCCTCCATCGCCGATATTATGCCATGAAAATTCAGGGAACGCACAACCGCCCTTGCTCTTAGAGGGTGTACGGAAAGTCGAGATTGCTTCACGTTGTTCGCAATGACGGCTACATGGATACAATGTCATTGCGAGTGAAGCGCAGCAATCTCAATAAGTTGCAATAATTGCACAGGCTGTCAAAGGAACTTTCCGTACACGCTCTTAGACCGTGTACGAAACGTTGTCTGGACCGCCCGATAAGGTATTGCAGCCTGTTTCGGATGGTTTCGTTTCGCACCTAATGACAGAGTATACCTCTGTTCGTCATTGCGAAAGAAGTGAAGCAATCTATTTGGCGGCAAAACCGTTTCAACTCGGCTCGTCATGAAATTGTATTTCGCAACGAGCCCACAATTTGATAACGAGCCGTGAGACAACGTATAGGGGTAGGGAAGACCGGTTACCCGGTCTCCCCTACCCCTATACCCGTGGGTTGTGGTTGCTTGAGCCAAACGGGTCCTTCCCCGCAATTCGGGACGTCACTATGTCCCGTCTCATTACGGGGCACAAGGCAATCTGATTTGCGGCAAATCCGTTTCCGATGAGATTGCTTCACTACGTTCGCAATGACGGGGTGTAGATGGTTTCTGGTACCCAACCTGAAGATGACACTTTTCCTGGTAACAAACTGAATTCATCGTTTTTTGTCGACATAGTGCCTGTGGACGCGGTGCTCTTATCACTCAACGGATAAAAGGGCGTCTCTTCGCCTGTTTATTGTGGTCAAACAAACCTGCAATGCATTTTCTATTATGCTGATAAATAAAAGATTATCTTGAAATCTACTTGTTTTTATGTTACGCTTGTAATGGTGCAAAAGTTTTGTAAATGGGACGCTGTAGAGTGAAATTCATCACTGTCACACCAGACAAGGCAAAGCGTCAGTCATGGGCATGCAGGATGGATTAACGCAGCACGGTTGGTTTAAACAAATAAAGGATGGATGCGCATGCGGAATTCCAACATAATCAAGGCTTTGATGCTTGCGGCGCTCTTTACCGGTGCCACCTTGACCTCCGGAGTTGCTCTGGGCGCTGCTTGTCCGTTATCCGAAGACGAAATCTATACCACCCTGACCGACCTTATTTTTGCGGTGCTCGATTTCGATGATAACGGCTACGTTACCGTCGAAGAGGTGGCGCGGATTTCGCAGGAACTGGCCGACGGTGAAGTGGGGGACTACATTTCAAAGTGGCCCAACGGCATCAGCCGCTGGTGGGTGCATCGGGCACTTGAAACCTTCCGTGTCCTCTCTTATGTGGATACCAATGATGACGGATTGATTCAGCACGCCGAAGTGTCCGAATATCTTCCTTTGGCGGCATTCATGTATCTCGATTTGAATGATAACATGGTTATTGACTGCGAAGACTGGGCGCTACTTACCGCCCCGTACACAACGGCGGAAGGGGAGGAAGCGTGCGGCTCCGTGGACCTGCTGTTTCTCGTGGCCAAAGGTATTGTAATTTATGTAGATGCTGATGCGGACGGCGTTGTAGGCGAAGAAGAAATAACGGCCCTGACGGAAGAATACGCCCCCAGTGTTCTGGTGTTGCTCGATACTAACAATGACGCTTTGATTACCGCGCAGGAACTTACGGACTTCCTGGCCACGCTGCCCCTCAACGTTATCAGTTTGTTGGACCAGAACGGAGACGGGGTTATTCGGAAACTCGAAGTCATCCTTTTTGTCCCCAATGACCTCTTCGAGGCTTTGGACCCAAACGGTGATAACGCGCTGGATTGCGAGGATGCGCTTTATTTCCAGGGAGAAGGGGAAGAACCGCAGGAAGGGGAGGAACCAGTCGAAGGCGAAGAACCGCCAGTAGAAGGGGAGCCTCCGGTCGAAGGCGAAGAGCCGCCGACAGAAGGCGAAGAACCACAAGTAGAAGGGGAACCTCCGGTCGAAGGCGAAGAGCCGCCGGCAGAAGGCGAAGAACCGCCGGCAGAAGGAGAGCCTCCGGTCGAAGGCGAAGAGCCGCCGACAGAAGGCGAAGAACCACCAGTAGAAGGGGAACCTCCGGTCGAAGGCGAAGAACCCATCGAGGGAGAAGAACCGCCGCTGGAAGGTGAACCTGTCGAACCACCTTGCACCTTGCCGGTAGTAACCGTGGAAGACGCTCTGGATATCATTATTCCCTACATGGATACCGATACGGATGGGGGCATTTCCCCGGATGAGATTCTTTATGTATATCCTTCCTTTCCGTCATCCTGGTTCGATATGGTGGACAGCGATTCTGATGGCCTGCTCACACGAGACGAGATTCTATCCATCGCCGGGATTCTGATCGTCGGTGATGATATCGTGCCCTCGATAGACGATAACGGCGATCGGCTGATTCAATTCGTAGAGATTTCCGACTATATGTACCGCCGCGAATTTGATTACCTGGATGTCAACGCGAACGGGGTATTGGATTGTGAGGACCTGGCCTCCCTGTTGCCCCCCGCCGAAGGCGAGCTGCCCGAAGAGGGCGAGTATCCGATGGAAGGTGAATTCCCGCCCTTTGAAGGAGAGTGTGAAGAATTCTCGATCCCCCTGTCGCCGCTTTCCGGCCGCTTCGGGTACTACATGGAAGGTCCCCACGCCTACAAGGGAGAAATAGTTAAACATGAGTTGACAGACCCGTCCTGGCAGTTTTCTGGCATGTTCCAGTTCAACACCTCCGGTTTCTCTGTTGCTGAACCTGTCATATCCATTGCCGAATCGTATCCCGAGCAGGTTTCCATCACCCTTTATGTGAATCGTCCAGCGCCGGACGCCGTCGTATTCCCCGTAGTGACCCAAGCCTACGTAACAGGCTCCATTCCCGCCTCCAACGAGGCTATTTTTACAGTGCGCATGATTGTATGTACTTCCCTGTTTTCTGGAGAAGGGGAAGCCCCCCCGGAGGAAGGCGAACCGCCAGCGGAAGGAGAACCCCCGGTGGAAGGTGAACCGACAATGGAGGGAGAATTCCCTGCGGAAGGGGAACCTCCTATAGAGGATGAAGGCGAAGGTGAAAGTTCCGGTCATCTCTGGGATTGGCCGCCATACCTGGGTGAACGGTGCCTGTCGCGTCACCTGGTGGTTGCGCTGCGCCGCATGTTTATTCTGCTGGACACGAATGAAGATGGCGCTGTGTCCTATGATGAAATCAAGGCATACGTTATGTTGCCGACTCAGGTGTTCGAATTGCTGGATACTGATGGCAATGGCGGGGTAAGTTGGGATGAGATTACGGCATGGCGCGATTCTTTCCCTGAACCCGACCCGGACACCCTTGTCCAGATAATACGCGATGTCACGTCCTTAAACGGGAACCGCTTCTTCAACGCGGGCGAATCATTTACCGTGCGCGTTCGACTCATAAAACAGGGGGCGCAGTTGCTGAAACAACTCAGCCTGACGGAAGTGTTTCCCGGGGATTGGGCCGTCGTGCCGTCGGACAAGGCTGACGCGCAGGTTTCAATGAAGCAAATTGAAAATTCGCAGGCCCTACATTACGAGTGGGCGAACCCGGTCAATTTCCCGATTGAAATCACCTACGAGGTAACGCCATCCGTAAATGCGACCGGTATTCATACCATCCTGGGGCAAACCGGCTACCTGAATGATGCCAATGAACAGCGGGGGGAGGGGATTATTCCAACCGTGCTGGCGGCGTTGCTGCCGGAGGAATACACCCACAGTGCCGATACGGACCAGGATTGGCGCATCACCCTTGGGGAATTGCTTCGTGTAATACAACTCTATAACGGGCAGGGGTACCACTGGAACGAGAGCATTGAAGGCGGTTATGCGCCCGGACCGGGAGCGCAACCGGAAGGCTGGAATCACCTGGCCGACTACGATAACGACTGGAGTATTGAACTTCCCGAACTACTCCGGATCATCCAACTTTACAATAGTGAATCCCGCTACTACTACGTATCCGACCGTTCCGAAGACGGCTATATGGTTGCTCCTTTTTAGAGATGGAATAGACTGACGGCGAGGCGCCATGCGAACATGGCGCCTTGTCTCATTGGTAGGGCAGGGGGTCCGGCAGGCCGGCCTGTTTAAAGGCGTTCAGCCGCTCCACGCAGGTGGGACACCGGCCGCAAGCCAGCATTTCGCCCCGGTAACAACTCCAGGTCATGCTGAAATCCACACCCAGCGCCAGGCCGAGTTTAACGTTATCCGCCTTGGAATTACGAAGCAAAGGCGCTTCAACCGTTACTGCACGGCGCCGGTTCAGTGAAAGTAGCGCGTTTATGCGTTCCAAAAAGACGGGCGTGCAATCCCAGTATCCGTATTCGTCCTGGGCCTGGGCGCCGTAAAACACCCGGGCGGCGCCGATGGATTCCGCATAGGCGGCGGCGATAGACAAAAAAAGCATGTTGCGGTGGGGAACATAGGTGGGCGGCTGGTCGCGCAACGCCTGCGGAATATCGTCCAGGTCGGGAACGGGCCCGCCAGTCTCCATCAGCGTGGAACCCTCCTGGAGCAGTTCGCCCAGAAAGGGCATGGAAACGCACTTAACATTTTGAACTCCGGCCGTGTCGCACTGGCGCTGCGCACACTCCAGTTCCCGCTGATGCCGCTGCCCGTAACGAAAAGCCAGGGCATGAAGGGCATAGTCCTGCCGAGGTAGGGAGAAAAGAAGGACGGTGGAGTCTATTCCTCCGCTGACCAGAACAACCGCTTTCTGCATGGCGTGCATTCCTTCGTCTGTAGCCGACTCGAACAAAAACGGCCCGGCCTTCCGAGCATGAAGTCCGGACCGTGTTTTAACGCGGTATTGATGCTAATGCGACAGCGCCTGGTATTTTTTGATGTCGCCCGGTTTGATGGCGCGGAGTTCATCTATATTATCCACGATCTTTTTGACAGCGGCGCTTATCAACTCAATTTCTTTGCCGCTGTTCAGCAGAATCTGGTGATGAGCGACGACACCACAGTTTTCATGGGCGTCAGTTCCCACGGACGTCCGGAACCGCGCGGGATTTATCGCCTTCCGGTAAGCGCTGTTCAGATGATGGCGCACTTTGGTCAGGGGTTTGTACAGCCCGCAGTTGTTCAAAGGCTCATAGGGCGGCTCAAACACTTCCGTCAGGTTCAATTCCGCGTTCAGCGCGAGGCAAAACTGGCGGTTATTGACTCCCAGCGCCTTCGTGTCCAGCCTGAACGCGTAGTTGAAATAGCTCTGCTGCGTGATCTCAGGGCGGCGCCGCATGGGCAGGATACCCGGAATCTCGCCGAGCAGGGCGCTTAGTCTGATGGCGTTGGCATCACGAAGTTTGACCTGCGCGTCCAGGCGTTTCAAGCCGCCCAGCAACAGTGCGGCTTGCCATTCCGTCAAGCGGTAATTACCCGACTGGAGCGTGGTAGCGGCCATATCGGCGGGTTTCTTCAGCCCGAAAACAGGAGGATCGGCGGCATAGGGCCGGCCGCAGTTGCGCAGGCTGTACAACCGGTAAAACAGGTCCTTTGTTTTGCACATATTGAATCCGCCTTCTCCGGAAGAAAGCACCTTGGACTCCTGAAAACTCCACGAGCTGACATCGCCGAGGGAGCCCACCCCCTTGCCTTTCCAGAAAGAACCATGCTGATGAGCACAGTCCTCGACCAAAAACAGATTATGTTTCCGGCAAATTTTCTGCAGGCGGTCCATGTCGGTCATGCAGCCGTACAGGTGCACCACAATGACCGCCCGGGTTTTCGGCGTGATGGCCGCTTCCACCGCGTCCAGGTCAAGGTTCCAGGTATCGGGTTCAATATCGGTCAGAACGGGAATCGCGTTAACATCCACGCACGCGGCCGCGGTCGCCTGCCATGTCATGCACGGCACGATAACCTCGTCATAGGCGCCAATGCCCAGGGCCTCCAGGGCCAGTTGTATGCCCACGGTGCCGTTGGCGCAGCAGAGCCCGTATTTAGCGCCCTGGTAGGCCGTGAATTTTTCCGCGAACTCCCATTCCGTGGGGCCGTCATACGACCATCGGTTTGCACGGGTTACTTTTGCGATGCGTTCGACATCGGCGGCATCGCTGATGGGCCATTTGGACCACTTGGCGTTTTTTCCAACCAGCGCTTTACCTCCACACAGGGCAAGTTTGGCCATGAAGACTCTCCTTGGTTTTTCGTGCGGCCAGATTTCCGGATATCAGGGAAATCAAAATGGAGTTCACGGATTCAGCGCCCGAAAAATGCGCGGATGCCGCACGCGACTTATTAATGAACGTTGGGGCGCTTCAGGATGACGGCTTGTTGCATCCGGCGTTTAGTATACCGTTTATCGAAGAAGTGGTGCAAAATCAGGGTTCCTGGCGGGCATCCGGTTCACCGGATACGCCCCGAAGCGCACGGACCATCGGTACTGCACGTGCTGCGAAGTCACGTTCGGTTGGAAAGCTAATCCGGCTGGCGGCCACATCGGGTAAAAGCCATTTCGGCTCAAAAAGGGCCTCTTCTTCATTTACGGGCAGGGTGTTTTGACGCTTGTCGTCCGTGAGCCGCATCAGAAAGTAGCGTTCGTCCCGTTCATATTGAATGCCGTCACGGGAAAAACTGCTGTGGGCGAGGCCGAGATCAGCCACGATTTCCACGTCCCAGTACCCGGATTCTTCGCCCACCTCCCGCAGCGCCGCTTGTTCCGCGGTTTCACCGGGGTCGATATGGCCTTTCGGCAAACGCAGTTCATGAACAGGCCCGCCGTCCCGCATGACGGTCCGTGAAAGCGCCAGTATCTCGCCTCTGGCGTTTATCACCACACCGCCCGCCGTCGTGTAAGAAAGAGTTTTACTCATGCATAGCGCCTTCGCCCGGTTTCACTGAAAAAGAAAACGGAACGCGCGCGAATCCGGAATCACATCAACGACTACCTTCCCGCCTTTTTCGAGGTTGCCGAATAAGATTTCATCGGCGAGCGGTGTTTCTATTTCCTGGGCAATCACGCGGGCGAGAGGCCGCGCGCCGAACTTGGGATCAAATCCCAGCTCGACAAGGCGGCCTCGGGCCGGTTCCGTAAGAGTCATGCTTACATTGCGCTCGCCAAGCTGCCCGTTCAATTGACGGATAAACTTGTCCACAATTTTGTACATCACTTCCGTCGGCAGCGGGTTGAAAGTAATAATGGCGTCAAGGCGGTTGCGGAATTCCGGGGAAAGGGCTTTCTCAATCGCCTTCATGCTTTTTCGCTGACTGTCATCTTGCGATGTGGTGAAACCAATGCTCGATGCCGCCATTTCACGCGCTCCCGCGTTGGAGGTCATTACCAATACCACATTGCGGAAGTCCGCCTTGCGCCCCATGTTATCGGTCAGACAGGCGTTGTCCATCACCTGCAGCAGGATATTGAACATGTCCGGGTGGGCCTTTTCGATTTCGTCAAGCAGGAGGACGGTATAGGGGTTTCGGCGTATATCGTCCACCAGCAATCCCCCCTGGTCGTATCCGACATAACCGGGCGGCGCGCCAATCAACCGGGATACGGCATGTTTTTCCATGTATTCGCTCATGTCATAGCGGGAGAAATGGTTGCCCAGGACCAACGCGAGCTGGCGCGCCACTTCCGTTTTTCCGACGCCTGTGGGACCCGTAAACAAAAAGGACCCTACCGGTTTCCGCGGCACGCCGAGACCGGCCCTTGACCGTTTAATGGCCCGGGTTAAGAGATCAATGGCCTGCTCCTGGCCATATATACTCTCCTGTAACTCGTCTGCCAGGCGCGCGAGGCGTTCCTTGTCCGAACTGCTGATACTTCGCGCTGGAATTCCCGCGAATTCAGCAACCACCGTTTCAATGTCCGAAGACCGTACCGTCTTTCGGCCGGGAACGCCCTCGATACGGACGCCCGCGGCAGCCTCGTCTATGAGGTCTATCGCCTTGTCCGGCAGAAACCGGTCATTGATATGCCGTGCCGACAGTTCAGCGGCAGCGTGCAGCGCCCCGTCCGTAAAATGGATGCGATGGTGTTCTTCATAGCGGGCCCGGAGCCCCTTCAATATCTTGTAGGTTTCTTCCACCGTCGGTTCCTTCAGGTCTATCTTCTGAAACCGGCGTGACAGGCCGTGGTCTTTTTCAAAATGGTTTTTATAGTCTTCATACGTGGTGGAGCCGATACAGCGCAGCTGTCCTGACGCCAATGCGGGCTTGAGTATGGTGGAGGCGTCTATACTGGACTCGGATGTGGAACCGGCGCCCACCAACATATGGATTTCATCGATAAAGAGGATGACATTGCCCCGCTGCAGCACTTCGTTGATAACAGCCTTGATGCGTTGTTCGAAATCACCCCGGAATTTGGCCCCTGCAAGCATTCCGGACACGTCCAATGAGAAGACTTCCGCCCGACGCAAGAACCCGGGGATACGCTGCCGGGCTTCGCCCCGGGACGCGGCATATAAAAGCGCCGCAAGACCTTCCGCCATGGCGGTCTTGCCTGTGCCGGCCTCCCCGACGAAAACCGGATTGTTTTTCTTCCGCCGGCAGAGGACCCGGATAGTGCGGCGCAGTTCATTTTCACGACCGATAAGCGGGTCAATCGTTCCATCGGCGGCGCGGCGCGTAAGGGATATGGCAAAGGTCTCGAGAGCGCTTTTTGCCGGGCGCTTCCCGCCTTTTTCAGACGATTCATCCTCCAGGTCGTCCTCCACATCGCCGAAGGGCTCATCATCATCATCGTCCAGACAATCCTCGTCGTCGATGGAATCATCATCCGAGGCGGACGAAGAGGAGCCCCGCGCCATGGGAAAGCCCTGGGGCGTGGCGGATTTGGACAACCCGTGAGATATGTAACGCAACACGTCAACGCGCGAAACGCCCTGGCGAAGTAAAAAGTAGGCGGCATGGGAATCTTCCGATTCCAGAATGGCTGCGAGCATATCGCCGGTGTCCACCAACTGCTTACCAGACGCCTCCGTATGCATGAAAGCGCTTCGCAGCATACGTTCCAGCCCGGGCGTTTTCTGCAACGGCACGGTA
>JAKJCY010000126.1 GCA_022706235.1 Candidatus Hydrogenedentota bacterium
GCGGAGTACCGCAACCCTGGGCTTTATTCCTAAATCCCGTTGGGATATTGAATTCAAACATTCGTTTTTTGCCGCTATTATTCATTGCCAAAAGATGTGGGTAATGACAAGAGTTGTACTTGGGAACGCACTTTTTCGCGAAGTTCTACTTCGCAACCATGGTCGAGCGCCGGAATACATCGGCTTAAACGATGTGAAAAGGGAAATAGAATTTCAAGAGAGATTGCGTTCCCAAATGGAGTTTGGGAACGAGAGAAAAAGACATCAGTGAAGTTTTTCTTTGTCACTACTGTAGGCAACGGGGGTTTCACGCGCGGTTGCTGCATGTTCTGCCATTACTTGATTTGCAGTTGGTAGCGTTCGATCTTTGATGCGTTCCCAAAGCGGGTCGCCCTGTAACGCGTTAATGATATACTGACTACGCTCCTCCCAGGAGAGCCCCTCCGTATCACGATCAATTTCAATACGCTTCTTCCGCATCCAGCCTACTGCGTCAAATGTCTTTTTCATGATTCAGGACCTCCAAAGGAGTTCGTATCTCGGGAGTGTGGTATCCAAGCGCCAGGTTAACGGATTGAAACTTACGTATCCTGCCCACATTAACGATATGAGATATCGTCCATCATTATTTGATTGCCTTGCGTTCGCTGCCGGCTGTATTCTTACGAAGAAGTGTTGCTTAACCGCTATTACCAATACGTTTCTGTACACTGATCTCACAGGAGGTCGGCGGGCGGGGTGGCAGGGCGTCCAGAACCGGCCGGAGTGCTTCGGGAATTTCAACGCCATACTTTTCGTAGTAGCGCTGTACTTGCCAGAGCACCTCGTTTGCCCGTTGGGGATCTTGAATAGAAACGGGTATTGCTGCCGCCCACTGGGGGAGCCGCTCTTCAATGGTCTTCATGAGTTCGTCTCCCTTACCGCCTTTCAGGTGGGAAAGCACATTCACCTGATCCAGCGCCATAATCGCGTGTTGTGACTCCAGAAAGCGGTTATAATGCCGGGTCAGCATCAGGTACGTCGATGTTGCGCCGACAGCAACGCCAACAACAAGACACGCCAAGGAAATTATGTAGATTTTCATCTTTTCAAGGTCCTTTTGTTTTGTCCGTTTTAGGAGCAAGCAAGCGAGAACTATTTTATCAGAGAACTTGCCCCGGACACCTCTATCAAACGGTTGAATTCAAATTCCACGTGTAAAAGCGCGCTGGTTTAAGCTGCGCCATACTTATTGCGGTATAATCCGTATCATCGCCCTATGACGCAGTCATGAATACATCACCGGCGCCAGGGACGCACCGATCGAACATTTTCGACACTACACACCCGTCTCAGAAAGGAGCCGCATGGGAACCGTTCGTTATAACTACTACCGCGATGTGTTCAACTCCGTCCCCATGCCGTTTGCCTTCGTTGATCTGGATTGTTTTGACGCGAATATTCACGCTATCCTTGCACGCGCCAATGGTAAGTTCATACGGTTGGCCTCAAAATCCCTCCGGTGCGTCGAACTGCTGCGACGGATTCTTTCCGCGTCGGGCCAATTCCAAGGCATCATGTCCTACAGCGTGCGGGAGGCCCTGTTCCTGGCGGAACACGGCTTTGAGGATATCCTCGTCGCTTATCCCGTATGGCGGGAAGTGGACACGCCCGCTTTTCGTCAAGCACTGGAACGGGGTGCCTCTATCACGCTCATGGTGGACTGTGCCGGACATGTGGAGCGGCTGGAACGCATCGGCGCCGAAACGGGCACGGTCGTTCCCTTGTGCATGGACCTCGACATGTCCGCGCGTTATCCCGGACTGCACTTCGGGGTGCTCCGCTCGGCCATCCGCACCACAAAAGACGCGTTGGCGCTTTGGGACGTGATCCGCCACTGCCCCCATGTTTCTTTGGAGGGTGTAATGGGTTACGAAGCGCAGGTGGCTTCCCTGCCGGATCGGATCCCGGGGAAAAGTATGCGTACCCTGGCGCTGCGTTATTTGAAAGAACGTTCCGTTTCCCTGGCGGCGGCCCGGCGCGGCGAAATTGTATCGGCCCTTCGGGAAGCGGGATGGAACCCGGGCTTTGTCAACGGCGGCGGGACGGGCAGTATGGAGACTACCTGCGCGGACCCTGTCGTGACCGAAATCACCGTCGGCTCCGGATTCTACGCGCCGACCTTTTTCGACCATTATGACGCGTTTCACCTGCAGCCGGCGGCGGGGTTCGCCATCGAAATCTTACGGCAGCCCCACGCGGGATGTTACACGTGCCACGGCGGCGGCTATATCGCTTCCGGCGCGGCGGGCCCGGACAAACTGCCCGTTCCGTACCTGCCGGAAGGCGCACGCTTGTCCGCCCATGAAGGCGCGGGCGAAGTGCAAACCCCGGTTTTCTATACAGGCCCGGAAAAACTGAACCTGGGCGACCCCATCTTCATGCGACACGGGAAGGCCGGGGAATTATGCGAACGCTTCAATACGCTGCTGCTCGTATCAGAGGGCCGTATTGTGGACGAAATGCCGACCTATCGCGGCGAAGGACAGTGTTTTGTATAGGGAACATCTACAGCCGCACAGTCCAGTCGTAATGTTTGACACCATTCAGCCTATAGGATGCGTTCGGACGCGTTGCGTGCGGCATACAGAGCACACCAAAAGGTTCATGCATGCAATGCCGATACACTCACAATGGGTAGACCAAAAAACGGGGGACTCCTTGATAATCCAGATAGTTACGAAGTACAATTGTACGTATGGTTATCGTAGCAGATACAAATATTTTTCTGGCGGTGGCATTGGACGAGCCAGAACGGCCTTGGATTATTGAAAGTACCACCGGCCACGAACTGGCTGCGCCACAGGTGTTGCCCTTTGAAATAGGGAACGCAATCGTTGCCATGGGAAAGAAGGGTAAACTCGAGCCTACTGAGGTTCTAACGTGCTGGGACGCTGTACAGGAAATTCTTGTTGAATTGCGTTCTATTGACTTGCGTTCGGCACTGAATATAGCAACACGCTTTGGCATCTATGCTTATGATGCCTATTTTCTTGAATGTGCTTTGAGTTTGCGGGCTCCGCTTTTAACGCTTGACAGGCGAATGAAGCGGATTGCCCGGGAACTAAGCATAGTGGTACTGGAGCAACCATGAAAAAATATACGTATTCACAAACGCGACAGAATCTTTCAGAAGTCCTTGATACGGCACGTAAGGAAGACGTGATTATTACACGACGCGGCGGTGAAACATTTCGCCTTACTTACCGGACCACCTCAAAATCCCCGTTTGATATACCCAGTGTCAGGACCAGAGCAACAACACAAGACATTTTGGAGGCAATAAAGGAATCAAGGGGACGGAAATCTTGATCCATGCGGGTAATTCCGCAATTTCGGGGTAACTATGTGTAGATTTATGATATTACATTTCGTCCGACTGGGTAAGCGTCGGCGCATTGCTCGTCCAAGACTACCATCCTACAACGCCTGTTTTTGGTCCAGTGCCGCATGAAGCCGGTCAAGCAGTGCCTTACATTCGCGATGGATGAGCGGGGCGAGTTCAGGCGTCAGGGAGTTCTGCTCCCCGTACTGTCCCTCAGGCGTATAGGCATAAGGCGGTTCGGCGTCCCACTGGCTTTTCGGAATGATATACCCGATCTCGTCATTGGCCAGGCCGAAGACCATGCGCATTTTCCCCTGCATGATGTCCTTGCGCAGGGGCGGCACTTCCACGGGTTCGAGGGGATAAAAGTCCGCGCCCGGCGGATTCTCGATACCGCCGTCGCCAATCTCCGGGTAGAGTTCGCCCGGGATGGTCAGGATTTCCACCTCGCCGATGCGCACGACGTTGATCTCGGAGCGGGCGTTCAACGGCCAGAAGATTCCCGGATGGATCAGGCCTGTCATGATGGCGGCGCCGAAGAGGCCGCGCACCGGCCCGTAGATGGTCTTGGCACCCACCGCCAGGGCGGGCCGCTCGTTTTTCCAGACCCGGTCGCTGCGCAGGACGTTCACCGTTTCAATGGCGAGGTTCTGACCGAGTGCCTCCGCCTTCTCGAAGGAATCCTCCTTGAAGGTTCGGACGCCGTCGCGATGGGGTACTTCCAGCTCCAACTGGGTCATCAGGCCACCGAGCATGCCCTGGAAATAGAGGCACATGCCGCCCAGCCCCTGCACGCCATTGGGCTCCGGCACGCCCGTTTCCACGCCCTCGCGCCAGTAGCCGGGGAAATCCGCCGTGATGTAAGGGTTCTTGCCGCCCAAGGTCTCGGGATGATTCCCCCAGTTAACCAGGGTTGCAATGGTCTCATCCATCCCCGGCTTGACGAACCGTACACAGTGCAACTGCGTATCAATAACGATGGGTAACCGCGAATCCCGGACAAAACCGTCGGGCACCAGTTCATGAGTCACACAATACATTTCTGCGGGCTGCAGGTTCCCGGAGGCCTCTTCGACCGCCTCTTTACAGGCGTTGAGGACTTTATCCATGTGCTCATTGTCGAAGGCCCACGGCGTGGGGATTGGACCACTGTAGATGCCCATCGTGTCGGGGGTCTCATGGTTGTGGACGCAGGAAACGATCACATGGTCAATATTCAGCGCGGGATTGATGCGCTTACGGATGTCAATAACCTTGTCATGGAACATTCCAATGGCGTCCAGCGTAACCAGAGCAATACGCAGGCCGTTGTTCTCCAAAACAATGGCGCGCACCTCAATCGGATCATGCACGCCCTTGGCCGGACGGTCGGTCGTGAAACCTGTCATCCAGGCGGCGTCGAACCGGCCGTTCCCGTTACGGTCAACATAACTGTCTGGGCCTCTCAGGGACGAAAAAAGGCTGAAGAACCCGGATTCGGGTTTGTAGGCGTTGTCATTATCGGCGTCCACAAAAGTGTCGTACTTGTCCATATCCGGGGTAATGTCGCGCAGGGCGACCCCGACCTGAATCGTCCCCTCCGCCGGCCCGTCGCCGGTTTTGATGAAATCGAGGTGGTAGGAGCGGTAAGGGCCCTTCATGCGGTAGCCCATAAACCCCGCAGCCGCCAGCAGCAACAGTGATACTAACGTTAACCCTTTGTGTCGCTTGATGAAGGCGCCATTCAGATGCATTATGTATCCTTTGCCGACCACGGTAGCATGGTCCGTTTTCGCAATTCCTGCCGACTGTATAGTTGTCTATTTGTTCCCGGGGACTTGTTCCAAAAACATGTGCACAATTATACACAACGAGCGGTTATAAAATAGGATAGCCCTTCCCGAAAGGGATCCGCGTTCGACTGTGGATATGTTATACTACCTTCCTCTTTATTCAGCGGCAAACCAGTGCGGACCGGCGTATCGGCCCCTTCGAAAAAGAGCAATTAACCGCGATGAAGAAAATAACCATAACAACCCATAAAGAACAGGCGGTTCTCGACCGCGCTTATTGGCGCGGGCTCAGTCCGGAAGCGCAGCTGGACACCGTAGAACTCTTAAGAATCGAGGACGGAAACACATCGGTAAACTTTATTGGATTTGACGACCTTATCAAAAACAAGCGCGCGGCCCCCCGTTCGAAAGACGAGGTAGATGTCGAGGAACTTTTATAAGGCTGATGTTGCATTGTTACACAAACCATAGAAAATCCCCTTGACTCCTCTCTTTGTATTCTGACATGATGAATTCCCACTTACCGTTTGAAATATACACTCAACCTGCAGGAAAACCATTATGAAATACACTCCCCCCACACGTCGTTCTTTTCTTGCAGCAGGCATGGCAGGCATGGCATCCGCCATTCTGGGCGGGACGACCGCCTCGTGCCAATCCGGTCCCGGAAAGCTGATGGACCATGCGGTGGTCCTGGACGAGGCCGGGCGCCTGCAACCCTGGACCACCTATGGGCACATCATTACCGGAAGCATGGACTATATCAAGCGTTGCCCGACGGTATCCACCGACCATGGCGATGATCCGTGGTACCTCGTGACTTCCGCACTGGAAGAAGATGGTTCTTTCAAACGCAACCAGAACAACCAGGCCGGCAACGCTTATTACGCGGTGGAGACCCTCCGCAGATACCTGGCACACACGGATGACCGGGAAGCGATACCCCCGGTCCGCTCGCTGCTCGACCGTGTGTTGCACTATCACACCCCGGCGGACTGGGCGTGGCCCGGCGTGCCGCGAACCCAGGATGACAGCCCGGACGGGTGTTATACCGACACCTGGTCCGAACCGGACAAGATGAGCATGGCGGGAACGGCCTACCTGCGTTTCGCGGAACTCACGGGCGATGAAACCTTCGTCCCCGGCGCACTGCAGATCGCCGATACGCTCCTCAGCAAACTGGGTCCGGGAGATAAGGATAACAGTCCCCTTCCTTTCCGGGTAAATCTGGAAACGGGCGAAGTGCTCGACTCCTACACGGCGGGCATGGTCTTCCCCGTGATTTTCTTCGAGGCCCTTGCGAAGCGGGAAACGGAAAAGCGGGAAGTCTTTATGCAAGCCCGCGATACGCTTTGGAACTGGATTCTTAACTACCCCGTGCAAAATAACTATTGGTCCGGCTACTATGAAGACGTAAAAAACAATCACGAAAATCTGAACCAGCAATTACCGATGGAAACCGCCCGGTATATGCTGGAACACCTTGACGACAGACCGGAATATGCCGCACACATTCCCGCCTTGATTGAGTGGGTGCGCCTGCGTTTCGGCGAGACCAAGCGTCACGGCGCCACCAGCATCCGGGAACAGGACGTATGCTACAAGGAGATGAGCAGCCACACCTCGCGGTACGCCTCGGTGGTTGCGGGCTGGTGGGACGTGTGCGAGCGGCGCGGGCTGCTCGACGCGGAAAAACGGGCGGCACTCCACGAAGAGGCGCGCGCCGCGCTGGCCTTATGTTCCTACTCGACCTGGAGCCGTTTCTCCCAAGAGGGACGTTCCCTGAATTATACGGGGGTGGGCTATGTGGCGCCCTGGTTTTCAGATTCCTATTTTGATTTCCTGCCTCATATCATGGATAGCGTGCAATTGCTGAAGTTGGAAGCGTAACGGAAACGTAGTTGGCAGTTTTATACCGTCATGTTCTTAGGCGGCCGTAAAGAAGGGATGAACAAAGAAATAGCCCAAGGCAGTATGTGCGTAGCGTTTTTGTTTTAAGGGCTATTTCGTCATCAGTCCCTTTTTACCCTGTCTTTGAGATGTGTTTAGCATTTCCGTTTCCGACAAACTCAGGAACTCTGATTTTGTGAATCAGCTGAAAAGGTAGTATAGTAAAAAGCGCCTTATTTCAAATCATGCGACAACAAAGAGGTGATGTATAATGACGTCAACGCTGGACGCCCTATTGGAAGAGATATTGAATCTTCCTCAGACGCTTCGTGCTTATGTTGCTGAACAGCTGCTCGAAAGTCTCGATATGGATATGGACGCAACGCTTTCCCAAGCCTGGCGTGACACGCTTATACGCCGTGCCAAAGAAGTGGAAGAAGGGCTGGTCACATTACAGGCCTCGGATCAAGTATTTAAAGATGCCTATAAGGCCCTCGAATGACCCCGGCTTATTTTCATCCTCATGCCGTCGATGATATGAATCATGCTGCTGCGTGATATGAGAAACAGCAAAAAGGACTTGGAAAACGATTTCTGGCGGCCGTACAGGACTGTATTCAACGGATATGCATCAATCCGGCTACGTATCCCGAAGTCTACCCCCACTTTCGTAGAGGGATAGTACATAGATTTCCTTTTGCCGTGGCGTACAATACCGGCCGGAATCACCTCGAGATTTATGCCGTCATGCACTTGCATCGCGAGCCCGAATATTGGAAATATAGAGCCCTCTAATTAATTCCGATTGATAGCGGTGGGAACTGTCCCGCTTTTTTCGTTCTTGCTCAAGTGTTTTGTTGGGTTGCGGGCAGCACCCGCGTCAGAAGTTTAAATTCAGCAACAGTCTTACACCGTTGGTTCCCAACCGGGTTCATAGTCCCGTTGCCAGAGGGTCTGCGCTTCAGCATCATCCAGGATATGTCCCTTCTCGCCGCAACGGAGGGCGTGCCCCGTGCGGTGAGCGATGTTGCCCAAGTGCGCAAGAAGCGCACTCTTATACCCGGTTTCAATTTCACAATTCAGAGAGGACGGGTTCTCTGAACGGATGGCGTTAAAAAAGTTGATGACGTGATCAACGCCGCCCACGTCTCCGGCTTTATTTTCCATCTCCTTGCCGTTGGCATCGCGCAGGAGATAGCGGTCGTGGCCGACAATGAGGCTGCCGTTTTCGCCATAAAAGGTGATACCGACAAACATGCCTTCCGGACCGGGCTGGTTGCAGCTGAGTCCTTCCCAGGTGAAGGTCTTCCCCCCATCGAAGTCATAACTGTACATCTCCGTGTCGGGTGTTTCCTGGTCGTCATCATAGCGATAACGTCCGCCGGCGGCGGTCACGCGCTTCGGATACTCCACCCCCAGCCCCCAGCGGGCGAGATCGAACATGTGCGTGCCGTTGTTGCCCGCTTCGCCCGTGCCGTAACGCCAGACCCAGTGCCAGTTGTAGTGGATCACATTACTTCGATAGGGCCTGCGCGGCGCGGGTCCCTGCCACAGGTCATAGTCCAGGTGTTCGGGCGGCGTGCCGTCCTCTCCCCGGCCCATGGTCCCGCGCAGGGCGGCATACCATCCCCGGGCATAATAGGTGCGTCCGATGGCGCCCTCCAACAGTTTTGTCATGCCCTCCATAATAACCGCTGAAGAACGACGTTGCGCGCCCATCTGCACGACCCGGTTATATTTCCGGGCCGCTTCCACCAGCAGTTCCCCTTCGCGGGGGTTGTGGCAGCAGGGCTTTTCCACATACACGTGCTTGCCCGCTTTACAGGCCAGGATCGCGGCCGGGGCATGCCAGTGTATCGGCAGGGCAAAAGCCATCGCTTCTACTTCGGGGTCATCGAGGATGCGGCGGAAATCGGTAACGGCCTCGGGGACATGGCCGCTCGCCTTGCCGATAGCGTCCTTGCCTTCCGCCAACCGGTTCTGGTCAACATCGCACACGTACTTAATACGGCAGCCGGGCGCTTGTAAGAAATCCAGGGCGAGCGCCTTGCCCCGGTTCATGCCGACGACGCCCACCACGACAGGTTCGGCGGACGTCTCCGCCTGGGCTGCGGCCTTCAAGCCCGCGGTCAATACCGCGCCACTTGCCATAGTACGTCCTAAAAATTGTCGGCGGTTCAGATGATTTGACATGGAACAAGGTCTCCTGCTTATTTTTAAGGATCATCCTAGCGGAAGGAAACACTCAAATCAAATGAACGCTTGAAATCTGCACATGACATGAACTATAGCGGGTGCGCGGGAGCCCGTCCCTCCTATTGTACGTTTTCTTGGTTTAGTACCTGATTCGCTCGTAGCCGCCATAAAAACAAAAAGTTGAATAAATACGCTTAGAAAAAATGGGCCTGTTCCCACCGCAAATTAAGTGTGATTGTCTATTGATATGGATGCACTAATACAGGGTTTAGCCTTTAAGTTTACGTATACTCAAGCGGCGGGAACTGTCCTGCTTTTTTCGGTCTTGTCCAATAGGCCCGCAAAAAAATTGGGACAGCCTCCGTCGCAGTTCGGAATTAACTACAACGCTCATGGTTTTTACGTGCGCCGGAGGCAGTCCCATTTTTTGCTCAAGTTTTTTGTTGGGTTACGGGTAGCGCCCGCGTTGGAAGATTTTCCGCGTAAACCCCTCCTGGACAAGTGCGCCAACTAAATGCCTGGAATCCACACAAAGCAGTAACTTCCAAGGCCCGGCCGGTCCCACTGAAACCACTGTAAAAAGCGCACAGTCTAACCATAATGATGAAAGAAACACCTACATATCCCCTGCCATTGGGCGTCTGCATACTCCTGTTTTGTGTCTGCATCGTAAGCGCAAACGCTGGGGCCGTACTGCCGCATGCCCCGCTGAACTGGATTGGTGCGGGGCGTCATGATACGCAGCCTATACCGCTCGGTGCCGGCATGCCCGCCATGGTTGGAGCACCGGAACAGGCCCGTGCCTGGACGCCGTTGAAGTCAAGGCCCGGCGAGGCAACCCATGCCTGGAGCGAGCGTGAATTTGCCGACTGGCCCACCCAGGGAAAGGTAACCGCGCCCCGCATCCTGATGGCCAAGCTGGCCGCAGGCCGGGATATTGAGGCGGTCAACCGCTACCTCCAGGAAGCGGCGCCCTGGAGCGGCGCAGGTTCCAACTGGCTACTGTTCAAGGGCGATTATGATTTCACCCTGGTCAGCCTGACCACAATCCTGTACCTGTTTGGCAACATTCCGGACCTGTTGTACCCGGAAACGGTGCGGCACCTGCTCGACGTTTTATTGACTGAAGAAGGCGACACGCCGCTGGTGACGGCGCCCTTCACCTTCGGCCTGGTGCTGGACACGGAAAACCACCACCTGATGACGGAAGGCAGCCGCTATTTAAAAAATCAGTGGCTCCGGACGTATGGCACCGAAGAAGAGCGTTCCAATCCCATGTATGTTAACCGTGCCAACGGCCTGGGCGGCTGGCTCTCGGAATATCTTGACCTCATGATTCGCGAAGGGGTGTACGAGTTTAATTCGGATCCCTACTCAGGCTACACCCTGCAGGCGCTGCTGAATCTAGAAGCGTTTCCCGAATCACCCATACTCCGCAGAAAGGCCCGGTACCTGCTCGACATCATGAACCTGCAATACTCCCTGGGCAGCCTGGAACTGCGCCGCAACCCACCGTTCCGGCGTCGATATGAAAAAGCGGACAGTGCTGTGCTCAATGACGACCCTCATGCAGCCTTCATGTATACCTGGTTGCAATATACGCCGCAGGGTGTTCCGGAAAAATGGAACTACGGACGTTATTCCGGGCATGCCCTGCTCGCGGAATTAATGCCCTATCGCCTGCCGGAAAAAGTAGCAACCTGGACCCTAAACAAATCCGACGATTACTTTGTCCGCTTTGGCCGGGGACCATCCGCCTGCCCGGAACTATACAGCGGTGGTCCGGGCTACCTGTTGAGCGCGGGCGGCGCCAATCGTGGGTTCCGTTCCCATATCGTCGCCCGCCCCATCACCCTGTTCCTGTCGGACGGCGCGACGAAAATTCAGGACTGTATTCATATCCGCGGCAAGGGACCGTGGTTTACCTGGAACAACACGGGCATCTACCGTCATTTTGCGTGCGCCAACGGCCTGGTCCATATTCCCCGACACATGAAGGCCGCCGCGGCGGAAGGGGACTGGCGTATTTTTGCTCCCGAAACCCCATCGCGCTTGTTGATTGCTGTCTACGATGATTCGCGTGTCGGGCTGATAGCGCTCTTCCCCAAAGCCACACAACCCCCGCAGGTGTTATTGGAGGCCCTGTTAGCCACCAACCCCGACCCGGCACAGTTAGAGAATCAATTTATAACCCCTGATGGCACGGTGCTGGAATATGAACCCGACGCGCCAAAAGGCACTTGGATACTCAAATCAGCGAACGGTAGGGAACTTGAACAGGCGTATGACGCCTGGCCTCAGTTTGAAGGGGATATCCCGTCGCTTTCCTTTGCGCGATAGGTCCTTACGGCGATTCCGTTGTCAACCAATTATGCGTTCTGTTTGTTGCCAAGACGAAGCTTATGTTCTGGTGTAGTTCAAGCATCCAAAAACAACGCGTCATTCCGTATAAGCCTAAATAGGGCAGTTAACGACGGAAAACTCTATTAAAAGAGAGGACCGAAAGGACTTAAGGAACGTAAAGGACGCACCAATCAGGAGAGGCATAATACTGTCCTTTGGGCGTTTATGTCCTTGAAGCCCCTTGTTTGAAAACGGCTTCTAAATCCAACGGCTTTTTTTCGTGTACAAGGCGCACTGCGTTGATACGGACGTTTTTTATACCCCCTTTATTTTCTTCGTTTGTAATGCTGACTTTTGTTTCGCTGTAGGCGCCTTTTCCTGCCCACTCGCCCCACACGCGCAAAGCGCCGGGCGACCCTTCGCGCAGGGCTACCAGGCCGCCCGGCCTCCTTCGTGTTTGTCCGGAATCCCGGAACAGGATAACGACCGGGTCATCACCGGCGCGCGGCGCGGACATCCGTAAACGCCCGCGATCTGGCAGCGCGATGAGCTGACGAGGCGGAACCCGATGTTGTTGTTGCGGTTGTCGGGCCAATTGTTGTTACGATTCGCCGAACGACAATTCTGGGCGTTGTTGTTCCAGTTGCCGCCACGTTTCACGCGGTTCGAGCCAGGTCGGTCGTCACCCTTGCGTTGCGGCGAACCACGTTCGCCGCAAGACCAGAACAAAAAAATCGGTACTGTCTCCGGCGCACGCAAAGACCGTAGCAAAAAATGGGACTGCCTCCGGCGCACGCAAAGACTTAGAGCGTTGTACACAATCCCAAATCGCGCCGGAGGCTGTCCCAATTTTTTGCGGGCAGAGCGTAAAGAACCGAAAAAAGCGGGACAGTTCCCGGCGCACGCAAAGACTTGGAGCGTTGTACACAATCCCAAATCGCGCCGGAGGCTGTCCCAATTTTTTGCGGGCATATTGGGCAAGAC
>JAKJCY010000127.1 GCA_022706235.1 Candidatus Hydrogenedentota bacterium
CAGGCATTGTTTATGCGCGTGCCGGCCCGGGTGGCGTACCGGCTTCGCCTGCCTGAACGCGCCGTATTCGCCGCCGGGCTGGCGGCTGTTCAGAAGGATAACCCGGTTACCTTTCAGGTCAGTGTCAGGACTGGAGAAGAACAGGAAGTTGTGCTGCGGGAAGAGCGCATCGGTGCGGAAACCTGGTCGGAACGCCGTGCGGACCTTGCCGCTTATGCCGGCCAGGAAGCCGAGATTGAATTGGCCGCAACGACTGAACAACCGGGGCAGGTCGCCTTATGGAGCAATCCGAGCCTGTTCGAGTCGAAGGGCGATACGCCACCCGGGGACAGACCCAATATCGTAGTTTATCTGGTGGATGCACTTCGTGCCGACCGCCTCGAGGCGTATGGTCACCATCGCGTGACCGCCCCGGCGCTTACAGAATTGGCCCGGAACGGGGTCCGGTTCGAGCAATGTTTTTCCCAGGAAACCTGCACCAAACCCTCTGTCATGACCCTGTATTCCGGGATGGATTCTCAGGTCCACGGGTATACCTGCAATGGCGGTCCGCAATTCAAAAATGAGCTGCCCTTTTTCTCCACCTTTCTTCGCGAGCGCGGCTACACGACCGCGTCGATATCCCAAAATGCTTATGCGCCTCCCCCTTCCGCAGGCCGGACATCCTTTTGCAGGCAAGTGGAAGTGTTTGGTGTCAATGATTCGGTCACGGAGGATACCTATATTGCTGCGGCTTCTTTTCTGGAACAACACCGGGACCGCCCTTTCTATCTCTATATCCACACCATGGAATGCCATGAACTGTGGACGCCAGACCCGGAATCTTGTCCCTATGCCCTTACACCTCCTTTCGACCAGGTCTATAAGGACCCTGAACATGCCTATCCGCCGGACCGTTATGACGGCAGCATTACTTATGCGGACTACAATTTCAAGCGTGTCCGGGATAAACTTGACGAACTTGGCCTGTTAAAAAACACCTTGGTCATTTTTACCTCCGATCATGGGTATGCGCTGGGAGAGCGGGGTGAATGGGCGCATGGCAAAGATCCCTATATGGACCAGGTCCATGTGCCTTTGGTCCTGAGTTGGCCTACGGGCGGTATTGGCCCAGCCGTCATTGCCGAACCGGTGCAACTTGCCGATATTGGGCCCACGCTCCTTGACCTGATTGGCGCGCCGGTTCCCGAGACTTGCCAGGGGGTCAGCCTGCTCCCCCTGGTACGGGGGGACAACGCTTCTTTTATCGACAGGCCCATTTTTTCCTATAACGGATGGACACGTTCCGCCAGTGTAACCCGGGGAGCGTGGAAACTGTTCAGAAATGAGGATAGCGGGGAGCGGTTATACCGTATAGCGGGCAACGTGCCCGAAACGGAGGATCTGGCCGGGGCTTACCCGGAGATAACCGCCGAATTATATCAAGCGCTTAAAAATCACCTCAGGCATAACCGGCAAATCGCGGAAACGATACAGGTTTCATCTGATGCTGAGGAGGAAATATCCGTGGACCCGGTGAAGCTGGAGATATTGAAATCACTGGGGTATATCAGTGATTAAAAGCGCAATAACCAAATCTATTGCCTTCTTTCCGGTCTTTTCCTTTTTTATGGCAAATTGTGTAACCGTTGCCTCCTCAGGACTGCCCTTCAAGGAACATTTTACGGATACGGTGTGGAGGGACCCGGACCGTACTTCCGCGGAATGGCGCGTATGTGAGCATGCCCTGATGCAGGGATTTCAGCAAACACCGTGGCAGTCGGCAAACCAACCTTGGGAACGGCGAATTCTGGATGAACAGGGGTATGACACACGCTCCATTGTCGTGGGGGACCTGAATGATGATGGATATTTGGACATCGTCACTGCCAATTATGGTGATGCAAATCTGCTCTATTTCGGCAAGGGCGACGGCACCTTCACCCCCGGTGTGCCTTTAGGTTCCGATACGCGCAATACGGAGGATATCGCACTGGGCGACCTCAATGGTGACGGCCATCCTGATATTGTTGAAGGCAACTCCAACGAGAGCAACTATTTTTATACTAACAAAGGCGACGGAACATTTCAGGCTCCCGTCGCCTTTTCGGGAGATCCCCGCGATACCCGGGCGGTGGCCTTGGGCGATGTGAATAATGACGGTTGGATGGAGGTGGTCTTTGCCAACAATGGACGGACGCCGCAGTGCTATTACAATGACAAGGGTGTATTCAAAGAGGCTGTCGATATCGGAGAAGAGGCGTTGCCCGCGAACGCCATCCTGATTCATGATGTCAACCGGGACAGCTGGCCGGATTTGGTCCTGGGAAATTGGCAGCATCCCGTGCGGCTATTTATAAATGACGGGAACGGCTCTTTCGGGAACTCTACCCCCATTACCGGGGATATCCTGAAGACCAGAACGCTGGCGGCGGGTGACTTCCATAATGACGGGAGGCAGGAAATTATTGTGGGGAATTTCGCGGCCGCGGCCTGCGTGTTTTCGGCCGGCCCGAAGTTCCAATGGACCGCCTCCAAGTTTTCCAGCAACCCGAGTTTGACGGTGGACATTGCCTTGGGCGACCTGGACGGCAACGGATTTATCGATGTGGTAAAGGCGGAAGATTCCCTGGCCTACCGTTATTACCTGAACCGGGGCGATGGCACCTTTGCGCCGGGAACGGCCTTCTTTGATGGGACACAAAGCCCCGCTTGTGTCGCCTTGGCCGATTTGGACGGAGACGGCCTGCTTGATATCGTTGCGGGGCAGGTCCATGTACCCAACTGTGTTTACCTGAATCAGGGATGCATGCATCCCTTTATCGGAGCCCGATGTGGGGCCTTGGACGCTTCCAGCCAGGGGGCCACCAGCATGATTGCGGGAGATTTCAATGGCGATACCCTGCCGGATATTATCGCGGGGATAATGAACGAACGGATTCGTCTTTATCTCGGTAACGGGCAGGGTGGTTTTTCCGAAGGCATTCCTCTGACGCACGAGAAGCAAGCCACCACCTCCGTCGCTGCGGGGGACATCAATAAGGACGGTCATCTTGATTTCGTCGCCGGTACCATGAAACAGGAAAACCGGTATTATTTCAACAACGGCGATGGAACCTTCACCGTTCACCGCCTCGGGTCGGATACCTTCGCTACGACTTCGGTCAAACTGGGCGATGTGAACGGCGACGGCTGCCCCGATGTTGTTGTCGGCAACATGGGCGTGGAAAGTCAAGTGTTCCTGAATGACGGGCAGGGCGCGTTCCGTCCGGCGATGGATATGTCGGATGACCGGTTCGACACGTTCTGTGTTGCCTTGGGGGATGTGAACGGCGACGGCCGTCTCGATGTTGTAACCGGCAATTACGGGGACAAGAACCGGCTCTACCTCAATGCCGGCGGCACCTTCCCGTTTTTTGGCGTTAAGGCGCACTGCATTTCCGAGGACAAAAGCAACACCCTCTCCCTGGAATTGGCCGACATGAACGGAGACGGACGCTGTGATGTGGTCACAGGCAATTTTAACAATAGGAACCGCCTGTATTTGAATACCGGCGAGGAAGCGCCTTTTGACGGGGCGGTGGGGCTTGATATTGGCCTGGACACAGAAAAAACCTTTTCCGTGTCGTGCGCTGACATGGACGGGGACGGTGACCTCGACCTTGTCGCGGGGAATGCCGGCAGCCAGGATAAACTGTACCTGAACAATGGCACCGATACGCCCTTTGGCGCGGCAGTACCGATTCCGTTGACGGAGCAGGCCCATGAGACGCTGTGTGTTCTTACGGCCGACCTGGATAATGACCATGCCCCCGATATTGCTACCAGTCGGCGTAAGGCTCCCGGTTTCTTATGCTGGAATCCGGGACGACCGCGCCGGCAGTACGGGCTGTCATGCCCACCTGTAACAGATTCGACATTTTCGGAAACGGGAGATACGGAAGGTTCCAACACGGAGGTCATTGCCGCCGCTGCGGGTACATATTCGGGACCAATCGGAGGCGGATACGGCGAGCCTCATTTTTCCTTTAACGCCGGTACGGCCGTATCGCTTCCGTTAAATAGCCCGGAACAGCGCATTACGGCGGTTTCCGTTTCTCTTAAGACGGAGCATTCTCCCAATACGGACATTCTGTTTTATTTGACCAACACGGGTGGGGAGACATGGGTGGGCGCCCGCGACGGACAGACGGTTTTCTTTCCATCCCCCGGCAACCGTCTGGCATGGAAAGCGGTGTTCCAAACGTGGTCCTCGGTATACTCTGCCCGTATATATGAAATAGGCCTGACTATCCCCGAATTTACAATTGCCTTTGAAACGGACGGAACGCCGGGTGCCCGGTGCGAAGGGAATACCCTACAAAAGATATACGGGGGGGGGAACGCCTTACCTGTAACGGTCCTGCCGCCGGAGGGCCGGTGTTTTGCGCGCTGGATGCTGGAGGACAGGCACTATTCTTTTGAGAATCCCGTTGTCGTAAGTGATGTATGCGCGGACATGACGCTGACCGCAGTGTTTAGCAAGGAAATACGTAGTTTGGATGACTTGCGGCGTATTGGAAACGATCTGGAGTTTCCCCTGGACGGGCGCTATTGTCTTGTCAATGACCTGGTGGTGTCAGCTGAAGACGCGCCTTCTCCCATTGGCAGTCCGGAAACACCCTTTTCCGGCTGGTTCTTTGGCAACAATCACATCATTTCCGGGCTCTGTTTTTCCGGGGCCCGCGATGTGTTCAACGGGTTGTTCTGCATCCTTGGCGAAGGGGCAAAAGTACGCGATCTGTTCTTGCATAATGTCGATATCAGGCTCAGTGGTTCGGTGACGGGCGCCTTGGCCGGGCGCAATGACGGCCTGATTGAGCACTGCCATGTTACCGGCCGCCTTGTGTGTGACGATGATACCAATCTGCGTGGTGGACTGGTGGGAGAGAATGGCGCTTCCGGCACCCTGTCGCATTCTTCTGTCGTGGCTGACGTCGGCTGTCAAGGCGAGTCCGTCGGCGGTCTGGCGGGTAGAAACGGCGGTATCATTACGGACAGTTTTTTCCGGGGCAGGGTTTGGGGCGGAAAATCGGTGGGCGGCATTACCGGTTGTCAGGAAGGCGGTTTCCTGCACCATTCCTACGCTATTGGCGCGGTGACCGCTTTGACGGGAAATGTGGGTGGACTGGCCGGTTTGGCCAATAACGCCGGGATAACCGGATGCTTCGCTTCGGCCGAAATAGTTTCCCGTTCCGGACCGGCGGGGGGGCTTATCGGGAGCGCGTCGAATACCCGGGTACGGGAATGTTTTTCCCTGTCACAGGTCAAGTCGGACGAGGGGCCTGTCGCGGCATTGACAGGCATGCATCATGCCGGAAGGGTGGAGACCTGTTATGCTGCGGGTCCTGTGGCGGGACCGATTGCCGCCGGCCTGTTGAATTGTCCCGGGGAAGCGGTGCCCGAAGTGGTCAGCACTTACTGGGACAAGGAGAGCACAGGACAAAACATGGCCTGCGCGCCAGGCATCGAACTTGGGGACGCTCATGCGCAGACGACCGCTGAAATGATGAATCCGGATACGTACATGTCCTGGAAGTTTTCTTCGGGAGACGCCTTTGGGCTTGTTACGGGAAAGACGTATCCTTTCCTGCGCTGGAATCCGCCGGAAGCCGCTATCGCGTGCGTGAAGGGCGGCGAGGCGGAAACGGCCTGTTTCGACATTTATTTTTCCGTGCCTGTACCCGGGTTTGACCAAAATGATCTGGTGGTATCCGGTGAAGGGGTCTCCCCGCTGGACATCACCTTAACACCGGAGAATGGGCGTTTCCCGACGCTGTGGCACGCAGCCGTCGGGGTGGACGGTCTGTTAGGCTGTGTCAATGCCGCCGTGGCGCTGCCGGACTGCGTTGTTTCAGACATGGCGTCTTACACCATTTTTAACGGGGCTCCCTCCATGCTTGCCGTGGAAACCGTCCGTCCGGACGCCATAACCTGCACCTGGAAAGACAATGGCACCCTGGAAGAAGGATTTCTGTTGCATCTTTGGACGGGCGAATCGACCGCGGAAACGGTGGTACCCATTGTTCCGGATACGGTCCGGTACACGGTAGAAGCGTTGCAGCCCGGCACCAAGTATTTCCTTGACGTGTCGGCAATCTCCGGGGCCTATGAAAGCCACAGAACCGATGCTGTTGCCGTATGGACGCAGGTGTATCCGCCTTTGAAACCGACAGTAGCGGCTCCCGTTGAGAACGCGATAGAGATTTCCATCACGCCGGGCGACCGGAACCCCGCCTGGACGGAATATGCCCTGTGCATTTCACCGGCGGCCGGGGGTAATGGCTGGGTACAGATCGAAGGCGCCCGGGGAGACGCTCCGGCGTGGAGTAACGCGGAGGGTTGGGCAACCACCAGCGTTTCGGGACTGGAAAGCGCAACCCGGTATACCGTTGTTGCCTTCGCGCGGAACGGTGCCGGGAAACTTGCGGTGGAGAGTCCCGGCGAGAGTGTTTTTACACACTGCAACTTGAACTATATGGCGTCCCTGAACGGCGCTGTGAGGGACGGACGCCAAACCATTGCCTATGGCCAGGACGGTCGCCTTGTCACCGCCGAGCCGTACCCCGGCTACCGCTTTCTACAGTGGAGCGATGGTTCCCGCGAAAATCCACGGCAGGACAAGGGCATTACCGGAAATATTCACGTGGAAGCGCAGTTCGGGCCCTTGTTTGCCGGTACAGGTACGGCCGATGCGCCTTATGAAATTACCGATTTGGAAACACTGCAGGGAATGGGTGGTTACCTGGACAAGCACTTTGTCCTGAAGAATGACGTCGACGCCTCATCCACAAGCGCCTGGAATGATGGTGCCGGTTTCACCCCCATAGGTGTCGTGACCGCCCCCTTTACCGGGACGTTTATCGGGAACAACTTTGTTATTTCCGGACTGGCCATAGACCGGCGTAAAGACAAAAATGCCGGGCTTTTTGGCGTGATAGGTTCCGGAGCGCAGCTGAAACAAGTGGTGTTGGAAAAGGTGCAAATTAACGCCCGTGAAAATGCCGGCGCTCTGGTAGGGTATAACAACGGAGGCCGAGTATCTGAATGTTCCGTGACGGGGGCCGTGTCCGGGGGCATAAATATAGGCGGATTGCTCGGGTACGGTGAAGCGGGAACCCTGGACTTGTGCCGCGCTGAATGCTCCGTCACAGGTATCGAAAATATCGGAGGACTTGTCGGGTTCTGCAGCAACATCGCGTTCAGCCGATGTTATGCTTTGTGCGCGGTGGAAGGGTCGCAGAATATAGGTGGATTCGGCGGCTACATGGTTAAAAGCATCTTAACGAATTGCTATTCCCGAAGCACCGTTATGGGAGCAGGGTATGCCGGCGGTCTGCTGGGATACAATCATACCGGAACTATTCAATATTGCTATGCGGCGGGGAATGTTTCCTGTCCGGCCAACGCTGGAGGGCTTTTGGGATTCAACGACCAGGGAACACTGGTGGCGGCCTACTGGGATGCAACAGCGACAACGCAGGCCGCATCTCACGGCAGCGAATCGTCCTTCGGAAAAACCACGCAAGAAATGCGCGCTGGAAGCACTTTTGAAAAGTGGGATTTTAACTCCGTGTGGGCCATCCGGGAAACGTTGGACTACCCCTGGTTGCAGGCAGTCCCCGAACATCCATAAACGAATACATTTTTTTGACCCGCATTCAGGGCTTTGCTATACTGCGATTGCAGATGCAGCAATACGCGATTGTGGTTGAACACGCCAGTTCCTGTGACCAGATAATCGGCGTGAAGAGCACATCTCCGTGCAGGTTTACGTCTGCCAAGATTTGGAAGGCTGCCAATGAATACAATAACCGTGGAACAGAGGATAACCGTTGACGGGGAGATCACGGTCAAGGGGTTGCCTATCAAGCGGGGTCAATATGTCGAGGTGATTGTGGTACCCCATGAGGAAAAGACGCCGGAAAAGGAGCCACTCACGGTTCACCGCTTAAAGCAATCCGGCCTTATCGGGCTATGGAAGGACCGCGAAGACATTACGAACAGCGCTTCCTATGCGAGACTGCTGCGCGAACAGGCTGAGTTGCGGCAGCACCCATGATACTGCTTGACAGCGATATTATGATTGACCTGTTAAGGCAATACCCGCCCGCAGTACACTGGTTTGACCTTCTGGATGAGGAGGAACAGGTCTTGCTCCCTGGCTATACCGTTATGGAATTAATGCAGGGTTGCAGAAACCAATCCGAACTTACCCAACTTCAAGAAACTATTGAGCCTTGTGCAATTGTGTGGCCACTGCCAGACCATTGCGATACCGCATTGGCCCTTTTCTCCGAGTATCGCTTGAGTCATCAGCCGGGCATGCTGGACATTTTAATTGGACAGACAGCCGTTTCCCTGGGCCTTCCCTTGCACACTTTCAATCAGAAACACTTTAGCTGTATCCCTGGGTTACAAACGGTGCAGCCTTACCGGAAATAAGGATGATTTGAAACTGTTGGAGGCTTTGCGGGAGGAATCAGAAGCGTCTGTAAAAATTTTATCCTAAGACCAGCACGGACCGTCCCTTGAGCAGCGACTGTTTCTTGAGTTACTTGAAATACATGCCGGGGTGACGAGTCAGGCTGTTGCCGCAGGGTCAGACCCCTGCCTGTGGGCCGGCCCAAGGGCTTGCGGAAAATGAAGTAAAAATTGTAGGCCAAAGCACATATAAACGATACCTGTCCCGAATGGCACTTAATTAAGCCTTTACGTATTTACTTCGATGCGGACATTCCCTAAACTCTCTCCTTGGTTTTGTCAAGAGTTGATAGTTTTTGGGTCTTCGTTTTCTCGCTCGAGGTTCTGCTCTGTCTGGTCTTTCAGGTACAGGGTCACCTGCAATAGCATTGAGCATTGCGTCAAGCATCTGCTGATAGAGGGGTTCAAACAGAGAAGCGGAAGCCATGAGCGGGGCCCACTGTCTGACAGTGGCAACGGTTCCCTTGAAGCTAAGTCGTAACGGCGCCCTCTGTTTTTTCGCGGCAGCTTGCAACATCAGTGCGCGCACTAGATTATAGGCGATCAGATGCATGTATAGTTCCTTGTCCACCATGTCGGGTGTTTTACATCTCAGGACATCCATATTCATGGCTATCTTGATGTCTCGTAGAAACAATTCCGCCAACCAGCGCCGGCGGTAGAGTTCGGCAAATGCCTCTTCAGGAAACTGCTTATGGTCAAGTAAGGTGGTTACCACGGTAACGTTTTGTGTTCGGAATCCGGGCGTGGCGACGGTGACTTTGATTTCACGTAACAACAGAATGTCCGGCAGGGCGTTCCACTGTGCTTTACTGAGCCACTTGGGACAGCACTTCGTTTTACACCAATGCACCAGGCGATCGGAGCTGCTCATCTGCTTGACCTTTTTAACGCCGATCGAACGCCTTTGGTGACTTCGCATGACACAGTCCACATTACGTGAGCCCAGATAATAAATGTCCGCATAACTACAAAAACCGCGGTCCGTCAGCAATACGTCGCCACTTTTCAACATATCCCACAGGCTTCTGGACAGGGCGGCCTCGCCAACATTAAGAGCGCTCTTGGCCACATCCAGGATGATGCCGCTGGAGAGGGCGAAATAGACGACGATACGCATGACCGGGAAGCCGCAGCCCTGTTTCTGTGAGGAGGGCTGTGGATAGCGTTCCTGGTTTTCAGGCGTATCGGGCATGGAAACCGAAGAGCCGTCTACAACGATTACCGGATGTCCACACCATGGTTGCAGAGGAGATTCTTCGTTAATCCTGTCAACAAGCCGTTCATGGACAGTTCTCATGTCGCACAGAGGAAGGCGTGCCCGGGCTTGACAGTAACCGCCGGTATTGGGGGATATCTCTTTCTTTCCCGTCAACGCCCGCCAGGCTTGGTACTTGCGCAGCACCTCGCGACAGGCGCCATCGGCGGCGAAGACCTGCGCCAAGAACATCCAAAATGTTGTTTCCGCCGTAAAAATGCTTTGTCTAGTTTCGTCAAACAGTTCTTCAAAACATAACCATTTCCCCAAAATCCCAATGAGTTCATCAAACGATGAGCGCGCATTCTTTCGCGCCATCGTTTTGAGCCTGTAACCAGTTCTCTTCATCTTGTTTCTCCTTCAGGTTGTGCCGCGATATTACATGTATATATACTTGTAATGTCAGAATATGGCATAATGTTGACAAGGAGAATGCACATGGGATTAGCGCAACTGGAAAAAAAGTATCAACGTCTTGCGGCGCGCCTGGCCAATCTTAAGATCATGGCACAGGGCACCATTACAGAGCGCACTATTGAACGTGATAGTGCCGCCGAACCTGGCAAGAAAAAAGTCTATGGCCCCTACTACCAGTGGACTTTCAAAGACAAAGGAAAAACCGTCACGGTCAATCTGGCATCAAAACAGGCTCAGGCTTATCAGCGCGCCATAGAGGAACACCGCAAAATGGAGGGCATTGTTGAAGAAATGCTAATAGTTTCACTCGAAATATTAGGAATGAAAACAGATGGCGTGACAAGGCGAAAAAGAAGAAAGTGAGACCATGATAGGCTTAATTAAGTGCCATTCATACCTGTCCCCTGTTACTATACTTACATCGTCATCAAGCGCCCCGCTGGGCGGCAACCAACAGAAGAAGTTCAGACTTCCTGACCTCGTCGGAAATGCGTATGGCACTCGTAAAAAAACAAAAAGACGGAGCAAAAATGGACTGATGACGAAATAGCCAGGACTGACGAAGAGTCAAGGCCCTTTACTGTTATCGGCTATTTCGTTGTCTGTCCCTGAAGTTCCCCCCATTTTTTGGACAGTTGCGGCGAAAAAATAAGATAGCTTGACGCAACTCACAACAAAGCGGACAATGCCCGCAAAGGAGTCCAAAAAATGGATAGAAAACGCAAAACCCACTCGGTTCAGTTCAAGGCAAAAGTGGCCTTGGATGCAGTTAGGAACGGGCACACGATAAGTGAACTTGCCACGCGCCATCAAGTACATCCCACTCAAATCACTAAATGGAAAAAACAGTTAGTACAAGGCGCACCTGAATTGTTTGCGCGCGAGAAAAAGAGCGGGGTAAGCGGGGTAGGTGATATAGAAAAACTCATGGCGCCACTTTACGAAGAGATCGGACGACTTAAAATGGAGGTCGATTTCCTTCAAAAAAAGTTATAAACCACCCGGCTCGCCTACGGCGCAGCCTGGTGGAATTTGATGGCTCGGGATTGCCCATAGCACGTCAATGCGTATTGCTCGATGTTGTGCGTTCGAGTGTTTACTATACGCCCAATACAAGCGAGTCGGCAGAGAATCTTGCGTTAATGCGGATAATTGACGAACTCTATATGCAGCGACCATTTTATGGATCGCCGCGCATGACGGACTGGCTCCAAGAAAAGGGCTATGAGGTCAATGAAAAACGTGTCGCACGACTTATGCGCTTGATGGGCATACAAGCAACGATGCCTGGGCCGCACACCAGCAGGCCACATCCTGAACATGTAAAATACCCGTATTTATTGCATAAAATGGAGATTGTGAAACCCAACCAGGTATGGTGCGCCGACATTACATACGTTCCCATGCCCTCGGGATTTATGTACTTGGTTGCTATCATGGACTGGTACAGTCGCTACGTTTTGTCTTGGGAATTGTCGAACAGTTTGGATGTAGACTTTTGTGTACAGGCACTTGAACTGGCGCTTACAAATGCTTGCCCCGGTATTTTCAATACAGACCAGGGTTGCCAGTTCAGCAGCGATGACTGGATCAAGATGCTGCAAAAACATAACATTAAAATCAGCATGGATGGGCGTGGTCGGGCCTTGGACAATGTGTTCATCGAAAGGCTGTGGCGCAGCGTGAAATACGAGGAGATTTATCTCAATGATTATGACGATGGTCATGCCCTGTATCGTGGACTGTCCACCTATTTTGAGTTCTACAATCGGGAACGTCGCCATAGTGCTTTGGGAAAAAGAACGCCGGAAGAAAGGTACCACGAACAATGAGAGGGGAAAATATTTTGCGACGCTTGTTGGGGCCGTTCCGCTCCGCCCTTGCCTTCGGCAGTCCGCCTAACGGCGGACACGGGCTACGCTCCACGGCCCCAACAAGCATGTCCACGCCAGGCGGTTTACCTTGGGTACAACATCGTGCTAAACTGTGGTTAAGAACGTGGGGCTCTGCCCCTAAAATATGGTCTTATTTTTCGTCGGTAACTGTCGAAGGATGGGGGGAAGCTCACTCGGTGAAACTGGGGAATCTAACAACCCCTGCCCTACGCGTGACAGTCCTCCGATAGCCGTACTGTCATGGGAGCGAGAGCCGAAAAACTATTACAGTCTCTCGTACATAAAGAATTTAACGATGATTATAAAACGTCATCGTTCCAGATTTTGCCTGGAATTCATAATTATTTTTGTCCTATTATCGTTCATGAACATTCTGAATTGTTAATGAGACAGATTGGCGGGTACATAAATG
>JAKJCY010000128.1:0-8270 GCA_022706235.1 Candidatus Hydrogenedentota bacterium
TGCGCATGACCGGAAATGGGGAGGCTCACGTCCGTGCCAACGGGTATGTACTTGCGCCAACCCTATATAACAAGGGTATCGGCGAACTTAAGGAATTTCCCATTCCCAAAGCCCTCACCGCCGACAGGACGTTAACGCTGCTATGGGAGTGTGAAGAACAGTCTGAACTGAACTGGCGTGATTATGCCACCATCGCCGAGGTGTGGTTGCTGAAACAATAAGTCGTTGTAATGATTCAGTGAAACACCATCATGAAAGGGCCAATCAGACAACTCCAAAAAAAACACCACGAGCCGTCCACCATTTTGATGAACAGCTCGTGTAAAGAATTATTCAGTATACTGTAGGCGTGCTTTTAATACTGGGCTACACGCACATCGGCCCCGCCGCCACCGGTGGCTCCGCCGCCGGCACCACCCGCAGCACCGCCCGCCCCGCCTGCACCGCCGCTGACGGTGCCGCCCACCAAGTTAACTTGGGGGTCGGCCGGAGCGGCATCTTCCGATGCGGCAATCGCGTACCCGGCCACAACACCAACCAGCGCCAACACGGCGACAATCATCCAAAACTTTGAGTACTTCATCGTCATCTTCTCCTCTTATTATCAAGGCCTCAACGTCAGTATGGGCACAATTCACACCCAATCGAACGAACATTACCTGTCGTTATTGTACACCATTGCGAGCGAAAAGTAAAGCTTTTTTTTCGCGTGCAAATACTTAAAGGCGGGCCGTTTACCCCCAGTACGCCTATTTGCCGGTTACTGCTATATTTGGTAGACATTTCTTTAAAAAATACTATATTTAGCGCCGATCAATCAAAGAATGGGTGCCGATAGCGAACACCCCATTCTCGCCACCCCATAGAATCGGCATTAATTGTATCGGATTGGGGTTAATGCGGTATGATCATCTTTACTTTATAGAGGTACCCTTCTGATGGAAGGGAAATATTCAACCAGAATGGAGCATAGTAATGACTCAGAAGATTAAGATTCGCGGTATTATTTCGGCCATGGTCACGCCTTTTACCAAGGGCGGGGAGTTCGTGGATTATGAGAAGTTGGGGCCTTTGGCCAACTTGTTGTTGAAGCAGGGTGCAAGCGGGTTGTTTCCCTGCGGTACGACCAGCGAAGGGCTGCTGATGACTCCGGAGGAGAGGCGCGAGGCCCTGGAAGAAGTTCTCCGGTCCGTGGATAAGAAAACGCCCGTGATTGCCCACACGGGCACATTTGATACGGCCACTACCCTTGAATTAACGCGCCATGCGCGGGACTGCGGCGCCTATGCCGCCGCAATTGTGGCGCCGGGATACTACGGCTATGATGATGAGGCCCTTTTCACGTATTACAAAACCATAGCCCGGGCGGTGGATGGTTTTCCGATTCTCCTGTATAACATTCCTTCTTGTGCGCGCAACGTATTGCATCCCGAATTGGTGTTGCGTCTGGCGGAATCGGAAGAGAACATTGTGGGCATCAAGGACAGTTCTGGCGTGATGACGGGAATCACGCGTCTGGTCGGCAATGCCCCGAGCGGCTTCCATGTCATCTGCGGTACCGATGATTACGGGTATCAGGCCATTCTAGCCGGGTGTCCTGCCGTGGTTTCGGGCCTTTCGAACGTGGTGTGCGAGATTTATGCCGCTGTGTACAATAATATCCAGAAGGGCAACCTCAAAAAGGCATGGCAGGAAGAAGTGCGTCTGGAAAAGGCAGCCCGCCTGTTTAAATATGGCCAGAACCTGGCCGCGTTTAAAGAGGGCCTGCGCTTGCGCGGGTTTGATGCGGGATATGTGCGTCCGCCGCAGCGGGAATTGAACGCTGCCGAAAAGCGTGCCGTGGAGAAAGGGCTGAAGGAACTTGGCGTTATTTAAACGTGTTGCCGCGACAACCTTCCATGGACGTAATGGACATTATGGACGAGACTTGGGTATGCGCCGGGTAATTGCGTTGATCGTGTCCATATCGTCCATACAGTCCATGCAGTCCATTCTCATAATAGTGTTTGGCCGAAAAACTTCTTTACGGATTCCGCTTCATGGAATTGATCATTAACAAATCCACGCTTAAGGGTACAGTAAACATTCCGGCATCCAAGTCCCACACCATCCGGGCTGTTGCCATTGCCGCGCTGGCCCCGGGCGAAAGTGTCATTGAACGTCCCCTGGAATCGGCGGATGCCCGCGCAGCACGGCGCGCGTATGCCCTGCTGGGTGCGGACGTTGCCGTGGAACAGGACTGCTGGCGTATTCAAGGAACGGCTGGAATGCCAACGGCACCTGCCGATGTCATCAACGTGGAGAACTCGGGAACGACCATGCGCATGGCCTTGGGCAGCGCGGCGCTGCTGGGTTCGGGTATGGCCGTGCTTACGGGTGACGCACAGGTGCGCCGCCGCCCATGCGGTCCGCTGGTGCAGGCGCTGAATGCGCTCGGCGCGGAGGTGCGTTCGACGCGGCGTGAAGGGTTCCCCCCTTTCGTGGTGTCCGGAAAATTGCGCGGCGGCGAAGCGAAGGTGGAAGCCGTTACCAGTCAATATATCAGTGCCTTGTTGCTAAATGCCCCGCTGGCTGAAAAAGACACCCGTCTGCAGGTGCCGTTGCTGAATGAAAAACCGTATGTGGTCATGACCCTGGACTGGCTGGAGAAACAGGGCGTAGCCGTGCAGCATGATGGCGGGCTTAGTGAATTTTTCATTCCCGGCGGACAACAGTATCTGCCCGTAAACCGGGTTGTGCCCGCGGATTTCAGCTCGGCCACTTTTTTCCTGGCTGCCGGCGCATTGCCTGGAAATGAAGTATCGTGCCTCGGTCTGGATATGGAAGATCCTCAGGGCGACAAAGAGGTAATTACTTATTTGAAGGCGATGGGAGCGCGGGTGGATGACTTGGGAGAAAGGGGTATCCGGGTCGCGGCCGGCACGTTGCGCGGCTGTGAACTGGACCTGAACGCAACGCCGGACGCGCTGCCCATGATGGCAACACTGGCCTGCTTCGCAGAAGGCACAACCCGGCTGGTCAACGTGCCTCAGGCCCGGCTTAAAGAAACCGACCGCATTTTGGTGATGCGCGAGGAATTAACGAAGCTGGGTGCGCACATTTCAGAACTCGAAGACGGGCTGGTGATAGCGGGTGGCGCGCTTAATGGCGGTGTGGTGGAAGGGCATGACGACCACCGCGTTGTGATGGCACTGGCGGTTGCAGCCACGGCCATTGACGAAAACGTTGTTATCCGGGGTGCGGAGGCCGTCGGAGTGACCTACCCGGAATTTACGCAGCATCTCAGGCAACTGGGTGGGTGCATCGCGGCCCGGGAGATGCCATGAACCTGTTAGAACGCCTAAGTCGTAGCGAAAGGACGTAAAGGACCAAAAGGACGTAAAGGACATCAAAAGACATGAAATGTCTAAGATAACTGGCGAAATTTGTCCTTTTAGTCCTTAATGTCGTTTATGTCCTTTGAATGCAGGGAGTGTTGCCCGAAGCGCTCCTCAGCGAAGTACGCGCGGATAAGGTCTTGCCTGCACAAGGGTAATTTGGGCTTTAAGGAAAACAACCATGAACATTATCATGATGGGCCCCAAAGGGGCGGGCAAAACTTCCGTCGGTATCGCCCTTGCCGGGATACTGGGCCGGCCGTGGGTGGATACGGACCGCATCATCGAAGACCTGGACGGTAAGGGGCGCAGTTGCCGGGAGATTTTTTCCGCCGATGGCGAACAGGCTTTTCGCGTGCTGGAACGTACGGCAGCTCAACGGGCGTCCGAATTGGCCTATCATGTGGTGATTACCGGCGGTGACCTGATGATGAATCCGGATTCCCGGCGGCCGTTACGTTTTGGAGGCGTGCTTGTTCTCTTGAAAGCGCGGCCGGCGGTGCTGTGGGCGCGGGCGACACAAAACGGGATTCCCCCCGCCTTTTCGGGCGAGGACGGCGAACTCCGCTTTTACCAGCAATGTGCGCACCGACTGGAGGTGTTGACGCCTTTTGCCGATATCGTGGTGGACACCACCGAGGAAGACCCGGAAACACTGGCGGAACAACTGGCGCACCGGGTGGGCGAGGAACTGGCGTTGCGCTGCCATGTCGCCAATACCTTCGGCGAGATTATCCGATGCACCACGTTTGGCGAAAGCCATGGACGCGCCATTGGCGTGGTGCTGGACGGGCTCCGGCCCGGTATTCCCTTCGACCGGGAAGACATTCAGAAAGAACTGGACCGGCGCCGGCCCGGTCAGAGCAAGGTGGTCACCCAGCGCCGTGAAGCGGATGCCGTCGAGGTTCTCTCCGGGGTGTATGAAGGCAAGACCACCGGCGCGCCACTTGCCATGGTTATTTATAATGAAGACCAGCGATCGAAAAACTATGATGATTTAAAGGATCTGTTTCGTCCGGGACATGGCGACTTTACCTTTTATAAAAAGTATGGCCTGCGGGACCATCGCGGGGGCGGACGGCAATCCGGCCGGGAGACGGCCTGCCGCGTGGCCGCCGGCGCTGTTGCGCGTGCTATCCTGGGCAGGCTTGGCGTGCGTATCGTGGCCCATGCCATTGAAATCGCGGGAATCCAAGCGAAGCGCTGTGAGTATGATGTCATCGAAAACAACCCGGTACGCTGTGCCGATCCCGACGTCGCCCCGTTGATGGAGGAGGCCATTTTAAACGCCCGCGCGATGAAGGATTCCGTTGGCGGTATTATTCAACTTGAGATTTACGGGCTGCCCCCCGGACTGGGCGACCCCGTGTTCGGCAAACTGGACGCGCGGCTGTGCAGCGCCATCATGACCATCGGCGCCATCAAAGGCGTGGAAGTGGGTGATGGTTTCGCCATCACAAAACTGAGTGGTTCCAAGGCCAATGACGGCATGGATACCGCTGGGTTTACCAGCAATCATCATGGCGGCATTCTGGGCGGCATCTCCAGCGGCGCACCGGTGATTATGCGCCTTGCCGTCAAACCTACCGCTTCCATTGCGAGCACGCAGCATACCGTAACCGTGACGGGTGAACCTTGCGAAGTGGAGGTGCGCGGCCGGCACGACCCCTGCATCGTGGTGCGCGCCGTTCCCGTCGTGGAAAACATGGCCGCCTTTGTGCTGCTCAATGCCTTTGAAATGCAGGCGCGCCTCAATCCTGCCTGGGCCACGGAATACTACCCGCTTGCGGAATAATCACCGCTGAAATCTTTATGTTAATACCATTCTTTGGCATGTTTTGACAGTGTGTGCGGGCCGCCATGGATACCATGACGGCTCGCAGCACTATAGGTAACACGAAACGTAAAGGTCTTTCTTACATGCGTTTCTTCCGTGCGAGCAATCCCAGCGCGCCCCCGGCCGCGGCCAGTACAATTAGACCCAGCGTACCCATAACCGGTATCTGGTCCACAACCGTTACCTGCGCTTCAAACACCTTAATGGCCTTGGTGCCGTCGTTATAGGTGCAGGAATACAGGCCGGAATCACCTGTGGTCAGCATCACTATCTGCAAGGTGCGCGCATTGGCACCGGAGACACGGCCGCCGTTTGCAAGCGGGGTACTGTCTTTTGCCCACGTATAGGTAGAACCGCTGGAAACGGGGCACGGTATGCACAGGCACAAATCGCTACCGATCTCGTAATCGCCACCCAAGGGCCTCGGGCAGCCCTCTGGATTCTCGACACATTCTACTTCGCCTTCGACAGGCGGTTCGCCTTCACCCTCGACCGGGGGTTCACCTTCGCCTTCAACGGGCGGTTCGCCTTCACCCTCGACCGGGGGCTCGCCTTCACCCTCGACCGGGGGTTCACCTTCACCTTCGACGGGCGGTTCGCCTTCGCCTTCAACAGGAGGCTCGCCTTCACCTTCGACGGGCGCTTCACCCTCGCCTTCGACGGGCGGTTCGCCTTCGCCTTCAATGGGTCCCTCATAAAGCGCCAGGTCTTCACCCGGTTCAGGCACGACGTCGGCGGGTACCACTGCCAGCGCGGCATCCAGGGCGTCCAGGTTGTCAGCGGCCTGCAAGCCCAGGACGGCGGCGCCAGCGAGTACATCCGCCACACCGTCCGGCACTTGCCACGGGAGCATACCATCGGCAACCAAAAGATCTCCGGGGCCGGCTGTGGGAAGTATTAGAATCAATTGCGCCACAGAGAAAATGGCCAACCCGTTTTTGTCAACAAACAACGCGTCGAGATCATTGTCTGCCGGAATACCGAGCGTTACGTGGTCTCCGTTGCGAATCAGTCCGTCACTCATCAAGGCAACGCGGAAGAAGCCGGCGCCGTCGGGCGTCAGAATATCCGCGGCCGTCACGCCCGCCAGGGCCAGGGAGGGAGAGCCTTTTGTAAGCGAGAAGAAGAGGTCGCCCGGTTGGAGATATTGGCCCGGCGCGGGACTCAGCCGGTTAATCAGGGGCGCGCGAAGGTCCAGGCCGTTCAAATTGTCGTCGGGTAGCTGAACCACAAGCCCCAGATCCGCCTCGTCGGCGGCAAGGGCGTTGGAATTCCAATTGGCGGCTGAGGTAACGAAAATATCCCCGGAGGCTTCCGGCAATTGGGCGACAGGCACGCCACACGACGCGGTGCCCACCGTGACTTCATTGCTGACCGCGGTGCCGCCCACGCCCTGGCTCTGTTGGTCCACGGAGAAATGCCAGTGAATGGGGCGCATCAGGGAGTCATACATGCCATGCGTGTCAAGCGCGCCCAGCGCGAGGTCATTTGTTCGGTAGGAAATGGCGTCAATGTCATCCGCCGGTTGCAGTCCCAGCAGCCGGTGGCGCAGCCGCATCAGGTTGGTGCAGCCCCCCGCCTTATAGACATCGTTCGGTGGGTCGGTGTCGCCGTCCAAAGCACTGTTGATATCTGTGCCTGGCAGGCCGATACCATTTACCTGGACCGAGATGTTGATTCCGTGGTCCGGTGCGATTTCGCCTTCGCCCTCCGGTTCACCCTCCAGTTCCCCTTCGACAGGGGGCTCGCCTTCACCCTCGACGGGTGGTTCGCCTTCGCCTTCGGGTTCACCCTCTATCGGTGGTTCCCCTTCGGGGAATTGGACATCCAGGCAGGAATGGCAAATATCCCCTTCTATTATCACGTTCGTACCCATAACATCAATGGAGACCCACTCGGGATTAAAGTCAATGATGCTGTGCAGGAATGTCTGGGTAACGGGTCCCGCCAAGTCCTGCGCCACAAAGACGACATCCCGGACAATCCAGGCCGCCTCATCTTCCGGGGAAAGAGGCGGCAAGGGTGGTTGCCCCGTGCCGGGGGGATAGTTGGGCGAGCTGTAGTTGATGGCGACGGTAGCATCAGCATCCGCCCCCGTGGGCGTGATGGTGACCGTCAACAGGACGTTTTTCGCCCGGGATAAATCCAGCACGCCGTCGTAATACCATTCATTCCACCATTCCGTATTCGGGTAATAGAAAAAGGTACCTCCATCATAGCCGGAACCGCCGCCTTCTGCCATCCAACCGGTGGCATCAAAGGTGATGTTGAATACATCACAATGATCCCAGCCGTTTTCGCCCTGGTGCGTACGGACCGAGTCAGGCCCTGTGGTTATGCCAGAGTATCCGGCCAATGGACCTCCGGGCGCTCCCGCGAAGTTGGTTTCGAAGAAAACATCAAAAAAACTGTCTACGTTGTACCTGCCATCTGGCAGCCGCGTCAGCGTGGTGCCGCCCGGTGCCGGAAAACCATGCGATTCTCCCGCGATTATGGATAGTTTGTCGAAGTCCGGATCGCCCGGAGTCAAGGCGCCCTCCAGGTTCCCCAGGGTACAACCAAATATCTGTCTGGATTCCCCCGGTATGCGCGGCGCCGTGTACATGACTACGGAAATCGGCAAATCAATGTCGCGTAAATACCCAAGCAGCATTCCCGTGCCCGACATATGGAGATGCATGATGGCGCCGAACTCGATCATCTCGCCGCCCATCGGTCCCCCTATCTCCGTGAAAACATCGAAGAAACTGTCAATTTGGTAGTCGCATTCAAGGGTGGTTCCCAGCGGCAGGCCTTCAACGATGTTAAGCGTGCCGCCTTCGTTCACATAGGGACAGTTCGCCGGCAGGCTCACGGTCCCTCCTCCATTGTCCGGCGCCACGCAGCGCTCGGCCGCCGACAGTGTAGGGCTCAAAAAGAAAATCATTAAGCCCACACTCAACGAATACTGCAGTGTTTTCTTCATGGCTGTGCTCCTTATAGTTTATAGTTCCAAGACTAGCATACCCTGAATTTCCCCATAAGGCATGCCCACCCGCAAAAGGAACAGCGCACCT
>JAKJCY010000128.1:8363-12477 GCA_022706235.1 Candidatus Hydrogenedentota bacterium
ACACCTTGTAGAGATATTACTATTAGTTTTATGTCCTAAATCTGTAAGCGTCGTATTCACTATATTACAAGTAGAAAGTAAAAGATAATTTTTAAGGAACATAAAATATACTGAAGTTAAAAAAATAATACTCATTAACTTAAGGTTACAAGTAACAGTGTAGATCAAAGGATAAAATAAGTCAATAAAAATACTCTTCAACCAATAGAAATCATTTGAGATTTAGAAATTACATATAACTATATATTTCATGTTCAATGTTTCAAATCCGAAGATGGCAAGTCGACTATATCCTCCCGTTTCAGACGTGCATCATCCTGTCTTTGTTGCCTTGGAAAAAAAGGGTAAGGCGCAGAATAGGTTTATTATCCGCTGCGGCAACACATTGCCTTTGCATCGCGCAATTGATAAGCATGCTTATCATTTGTTATGGAATATAATCACCAACAATCATGTTACCTCACCAGAACTTGGTTGTCCCTGTTAGAGCAAAAATTAACGGAAGGGTTTTGAATATGAACACAACACGAAGAGATTTTTTACAGGTTGCCGGCGGCATTGCGGCCACAGGGGCCATTATGGGCGCCCTTTCCCCAGAAGCACACGCGCAGGCCGACGGCACAGTTACGGAACACGTTCTGGCACCCCTGCCTTACGCCTATGATGCGCTGGAACCGTACATTGACGCCAAAACCATGGAATTGCACCATGGGAAACATCATGCCGCCTATGTGAGCGGTTTGAACGCGGCGGAGGCTGCCCTTGCCAAAGCCCGTGCCGATAATGATTTTACCCTGGTCCAACATTGGTCCAAGCGGGCCGCGTTTAACGGCGGCGGACATTTCCTTCACAGCATGTTCTGGAAAGTCATGGCGCCGACGGGTGCGGGCGGCGGAGAGCCCGAAGGAGCGTTGCGCGATGCCATAAACCGGGATTTTGGCGGATTCGAACCGTTTAAGCAACAATTCAACGCGGCGGCGGCCCAGGTGGAAGGCGGCGGCTGGGGCCTGTTGCATTACCGCCCGGAAGATGACAGGCTCATCATCCTGCAGGCGGAAAACCAGCATAAGCTGTCGCCCTGGGGCGCATGGCCCATTTTGGGTCTTGATGTGTGGGAACATGCCTATTATCTGAAATATCAAAACCGCCGCACCGATTACATTGATGCCTGGTGGAACGTGGTAAACTGGAAACAGGTGGCCGACAATCTGGCGGCGCTGAAAAAATAGATTGCGTTGACAACACTCGGGGACCCCGTGCATTCGTCGTCTTGATAGATGCCGGGGTCTATTTTATAGGTGCCTTTCCACGCGCAGGGCCTCTCCTGCGAAGCGGTTAGAACGGCAGGATTGATTTCCAGGTCAAAGCCGCCTAGAATACACAGGCATTGACGCTAGGCCGATAGTTCAAGCGCTTTTCTGGGGAGCACCGGGACCAAGTAAGCGTGGGCCCTGAAAAACCCTGTTGGCCCCGGCACTGAATCCCGCCCGGAACCGCCGGGTACAGGAAGGAACAAGCATGACCAGGCGAGAGCGGCTGCTCCGTACGCTGCGCGGCGATACCGTAGACAGGCCTCCGGTATCGTTTTACGAAATCAACGGACTGGATGAATGCCCGGAAGATGACGACCCGTTCAATATCTATTCTCACCCTTCCTGGCGGCCCCTGATTGAACTGGCGCGCGACCACACCGATCGTATTGTCATGCGCGGGGCGGCTTTTCAGGGGGTGCAGCCGGACCCCGTCGCGGCCCTGGCATCCACGGAGACCTGTCTGTACCGGGGTAGCCGGCAGGTTACCCATCGGCTGGCGGCAGGGGGGCGCATGTTGACCTCACGCACAAGGCGGGACCCGGACGTGAACACGATTTGGACCGAAGAACACCTGCTAAAGGATGAAAGGGATCTGCGCGCTTTTCTAACCCTTCCACTGCCGGTCTCCGTCGGAACGCCGGACCTTTCAGGAGTGCTGGAAGCGGAAACAGCCCTGGCTGACTCGGGCATTGTGATGCTGGACACGCCGGACCCGCTTTGCCTCGCCGCATCCCTTTTCGACCTGGGCACCTATACCACGATTGCCCTGACGGAACCGGCGCTTTTCCGGGCGCTGCTCGACTGGTTTGCCCCGGCGTTAATCCAAAGGACGGAAGCGGTATCCCGGGAACTTCCCGGCCGGTTATGGCGCATCTATGGTCCCGAATATGCCGCACCGCCGTATCTGCCGTCGGCCTTGTTCCGTGAATTTGTCGTGCCTTATGTGGCGCCTATGATTACCGCCATCCAGCGCCACGGCGGGTATGCCCGTATTCACTCCCACGGACGGCTGCGCAATATTCTGGATGATATCGCCGCACTGCATCCCGACGGGCTGGATCCCATCGAGCCGCCGCCCCAGGGCGATGTGGAATTGGCGTGGGTGCGCGCGAACTACGGCACGGACATGGTGCTTTTCGGCAATCTCGAAGTTAGCGATATTGAGGCCCTGCCTCCGGAACAGTTTCGTGACAAGGTGTTGCACGCCCTTGAGGAAGGTACGCGCACGCCCGGACGCGGATTTGTGCTCATGCCGTCCGCCTGCCCCTACGGCCGGGAACTTTCCCTGACTTCCCTTCGTAATTATGAAACCATAATCGACTGTGTGGAGACGCTGTAATCCGGTTAAGCCCCTTTATCCTGTTCCACCCTGTGCGGGGCATATGGTATACTTCGCGTGATAATACCAATGCAACCAATACCGTGGAGAACAAGCCATGCTGAAAGACAAAATGATACGGGTCCGCTTGTATAAATCCTACCACGAACAGCGGCCTCTTTCCTTCGTGGGGAAATGCGTCGTCTTCAATGACTGCTGGGTCGCCGTCACGGGACGCGTCATTATGGTGACGCGCAGCAGCAAAACGGGCGTTCAAATAGACGACAAATTAAGCCAGCACGTTATCCCGAGAGACAGCATCGAGTCTATCCGCGTGCTGCCTGATGATTTTGACATCAATGCCATCACGGTAACCACGGAAGGCCAGCAGCTCGTCATCCCGATAAAAGGCACTCAGCCCTGCTTTATCGGAGAAATCGGCGAAGGCTGATCCCGGCGGCATCCCTGCGCGATACTGGGCACGGATGCGTCCGGGTTCCGTTATTCTTTAAAAGGAGTGGTCAGGTTTTGCGCGGCAAAACTCCAATCAACCACATCCCAAAACCCTTCAATGAATTTGGGTCGCGCGTTCCGGTAGTCAACGTAATATGCATGCTCCCACACATCCAGGGTCAATAGGGGTTCCTTGCCATGGCGCAGCGGGGTGTCGGCATTGCTCAGGGGCATGATTTCAAGTTTGCCCGTACTATCCGCCGCCAGCCAGGCCCACCCTGAACCAAACAGTTTGGCGGCCGCAGAGGAAAATTGTTCCTTAAACGCGTCCAGGGAACCGAAGTCGCGTTCGATACCCGCCAGCAGCGTGCCCGCAGGCGCGCCGCCACCGGAAGGCGACATGCAATGCCAAAAGAAACTATGATTCCACGCCTGGGCAGCATTGTTGAAAACACCCGCCGAAGAATTCATAACCACGTCTTTCAAGGTCATCTCCGACTCGGGCTTGCCATCCACCAGGCCGTTCAGATTGTTGAAGTAGGCGGCATGATGTTTTCCATAGTGATAGGACATTTGTTCCTCGGAGAGAAAAGGACTCAAGGCGCCCAGGTCATAGGGCAGTTGTGGCTGTGCAAAACTCATCGTTGTTTCCTCCTGGTTTGTAGAAAGCATTCCACCACTAGTCGCTTGATGCCATCGCGTTTACTACACTACGTTAAACGCCAGGTCCGTTCGCATTATTCCCGCTGGCATAGACGTATAGTTTAATGTATTGTCCCGTTCCCGAACAAAACACAACACCATTGTGTTATGCTATCATTTACCAGCCAACCCGTTTTATTTCCACGTGTTGCACCATGACGGCAACCTGCGGGATGTGTTTCCAGGAGCCTGTTCCATTATGAATATTCTTTCCGTTTGCAATCTGACACTGACTTTCGATGGCAAAAAGATTTTGGATTCCATATCGCTGGATTTTTGGGCAGGTCATGTTCATGCCGTTATCGGGCCGAACGGCGCAGGCAAATCC
>JAKJCY010000129.1 GCA_022706235.1 Candidatus Hydrogenedentota bacterium
GGCAACGAAAACCACTTCGAGTAGATTTTTCCGTGAGGCAACGAATACCGTTTCGAGTAGATTTTTCCGTGAGGCAAACTTATGTACCAAAACCCATCACTCAGCAGTAATCATTATTTATCTCAAACAATTCTTCCTTAAAATTGTTTCTTTCATCTGTTGAACGAAACTATAGCAAAATTCTCCTCTCTGATTCTATTTTATGTCTCGTGGGCCTGCTTTTCCCGTGACTACTTTTGGCCACCATCAGACAAGATGGGACTTCCTCACCCCCTGTTTGAGTACATGTTTCATGACTTCCCAAGAAAAGGTGTCACCTGGAGGGCTGAGTCCACGATTTACGAGTGGCTGAAGCGGCAGGGGAGATATGCGTTGCGATCAATCCCTTCGCACACACCGCATAACCCTGTTGATGAGGGCGATCTTATCCCGCTTCGTAGGTCTTTTTCGGATTAGAGGGGTGTAATTTCATGCAGTGCGGCAAGGGCCAGGGCGGATTTGGGGCCGTGGCCGCCGAAGGGATAGGGTTGCGGCGGAATGGTGCAGGATTCGAGATCGTGCAGCACGGGGGTGAAGATATCCCAGGCGGCTTCGAGTTCGTCTGCCCGAATGAAGAGGCTTTTGTCCCCCTGGATGACATCGAGCAGCAGCGATTCATAGGCATCCGGAATTTCACCGGTGAAAGCGGCCGCATAGCTGAGGTTCAGTTCGGTTTCGCGCAGGGCGACCCGGAGCCCGGGCACTTTTGTCATGATATTCAGGGAGATGCCCGCATCGGGTTGCACCCGTATAAGCAGTTCGTTGGCGGCCGGGATGCTGGTGGAGGCGGCGAAGATGTTGGCCGGCACGTGGCGGAATGCAATGTGGATTTCGGTTTTCCGGTCATGGAGGCCTTTGCCCGCGCTGATGAGGAAGGGTATGCCATCCCACCGGCGGTTATGCACCTTCAACACGGCGGCGGCATAGGTGGGGGTGATTGAGTCCGCGGGGACACCGTCCTCCCCCAGGTAGCCGTTATGTTGCTTTCCCTGGTATTCGGCGGCGGTGTACTGTCCCACCACGATATCATCGAGCGTAACCGGGCTGATGGCGCGCAAGACCTTGACTTTTTCATTCCTGACGCTTTCCGGGTTCAGGTTCAACGGTTCTTCCATGGCCACCAGGGCGAGCATCTGGAGCAGGTGGTTCTGCATGACATCGCGGAGGATGCCGTACTTGTCGAAATAGCCGGCCCGTCCCTCCGTGCCGATATCCTCGGACCAGTAGATATGCACATGGGCGATATTGTTTCGGTTCCACAAGGGCTCGAAAATGAGGTTGGCGAAACGGAGCACCATCAGGTTCTGGACGACCTCTTTGCCCAGGTAATGGTCAATGCGGTAGGTCTGCGGTTCCGTAAAGACCCGGCTCAATTCCCGGGTTAACGCATCCGATGAGGACCGGTCCCGTCCGAAGGGTTTTTCCACCACAATCCTGCAGGCGTTTTTTCCGGGATGGTCCTCGCTGAGTTTCGCGGCGTGCAGCGACTTGGCGACTTCCCCGAACAGAAAGGGCGGAATGGAAAAATAAAACAGGCGCGTAACCTGCATGGAAGCCGGCTCATGTTTTTCCATCGCCGCCTTCAGATTCTGATAATCATCGACGGAATCATAGCGGCCGATGGTGTAGAAACACCGGTTCAGGAATACATCCATGTATTGCCGGCAGGCCGTCTCCCCGGGGGTATACCGGCAGGTTAAATGTTCTTTCAGCAGGTTCCGGAACTGTTCATCCGACATGGGAGAACGGGCGAACCCGTGGCAGGTGAAGCTTTCCGGCAGCAGTTTCCGGCAATACAGCGCGAAGAGTGCGGGGAATATTTTTTTGACCGCCAGGTCGCCGGAGGCGCCGATAACGACAATGGAAAGGGCAGACGGTGTAGACATCGTATGTTCCATAGATACTTTTCCCGGGTTTGTAGCAGGGCAGGATACAGGACAGATCCTGTGGACAGGTGGCCCGGAAATCATGCCCCGGACCCTGTCCGTCTACAGGATACCGTAAGAGGAAGGGATTCAGGTAATCCCGTGCCGTGCCGGGAAGAATTTTGGATTACAGGATGTTTAGTCTACAGAACCCACAGGAGGAAAGGAACATGAAAATCACCGCTATACTGGTACTGGTTGTTGCGGGGCTGGCCCCTATGCCGGGCGCCTGGGCGCACCGCTATATCGAAAACGATGGTACGCACACGACTGCGGAGCGGGCCATTCCGCTTGGTGATATCGGATTGTCCCAGGTGGTCTATCACGAGGTTACGGCGGCGTCCGGTTCGTTGTGGATGTCTTTCGATGCCACGGCCGGCATGGAGGCGAGCATCGAATTGGGGGTGCCCTTTATTGAGCGGTTCGCGTCATACCGGCCCGCCTTCGCCCTGCTGGGGCCGGGGCTTCCGCCGTTGGAGCAAGCACCTGTCCCGGTACCGGAAGGCTGCGGCGGTATCGTGTTTACCACGGATGCGGTAAAGGAACCCGAAATCTTTGACGAGGAATTCACGGGAACAGAATCCTGGGTGTTTGGAAGGCAGGACATCGTTCTCCCCCAGAATGGCACCTACTACATCGTGGCCTTTGTGCCCTCGGGAACGCCCGGAAAACTCTGGGTAGCCCCGGGCATACGGGAGTCTTTCGGCTTCATGGATATCGTAACCCTTCCCCGGGTGATTTATAAAGTACGCACGTTTCATGAGGTTTTCTTCTGGGGCGGAATTCTCGGCTGGGCATACCTGGCCATCATCTTGATACTCTTGCTGTTATTTCTGGGTATTTTTTGAGTGTCGGTGGATGAATTGCCTGTTAAGCCTGCAGACGCGCGCGTACCATATCGTTTGTCCATATACCTGATTTCATCGGGGCGGCGCCACGACCGAAAAGGTATGCACGGAGTGGGAGCGTTTTCTTATCTACCCGGTTCCCCGATAAAGTATAATATACGGGTGAATATTCCATCCCGCCAAATGTTAATCCAGGCTGTTCTTTTCGTGTCCGTCCTGTGTTCTTGGGGTGTTTGTCCCGCCGGGGCCGACACGGAAAGAGCAACGCTGCAACGAGGCATTTTTACTATAGATTATCCCGCCAGCCAGCAGGGCGCCGCGGAGCGTACCTTGGCCATTCTCGAAGAGGCCGTCCAAGAATTCAGTCCCATGCTTCCCGTCGGTGACCTGCCTGTTCATGTCCTCATGGTAGATGTGCCTGAAGAGTTCGACCGCTACGCGGTGCATTTCGCGGGCCTGGAGGTGTCGGGACTCGCCCAACCGGGAAACGGCTTGATTATCGTCAAGGCACCCCGGTTGCGCATGCCGGATTCCGACTACCCGGGGACACTGCGCCATGAACTGGTGCATCTGCTGTTGTTCCGAAATCTTAACGAGGATTACCTGCCCCAGTGGCTTAATGAAGGGCTGGCCATGAGCCTTGCCAATGAATTTTACTGGCAGGCCATGTTCGCGGTGGCGCGCATGTTCATTCAGAACAGGATTATCCCGCTGGAACGGCTGGACGAGTCTTTTTATTCGCCCTCTGGCCAGATGGAATTCAATGATGCCTATGCGCAATCCCTTTCCATGACGCGCTATCTACGTAACCGGCTGGGGGAAGAGGTCTTCTGGCGGGTGGTGTTGTCACTCCGTGATATGCCTTTTCCCCAGGCGCTGCAGGATGTCGGCGGCCTTTCCCTGGATGATTTATGGACCGGCTACCGGAAAGCCTTGTGGAAATACGCCATTTTCGCCACCATGGCGTCGGGGTTCTTTTTTCAACCCGCCGCGATTCTCCTGATTATCGCCTATATCCGGTATCGCAGGAAAACCCGGCGCATTTATCAGCGCTGGGAGGCGGAGGAAGCGGAGGAGAAGGCGTCGGGCGGGGCCGTGTTTCACTGGGAGGACGTGGTGGAAGACCCGGACGCCTGGAAGCGGGACCTGTATGAGGATGAGGAATCGTGGTAGCGGACCGTGGACAGGCCGACAACGGAAAGGAGCGTGAATGCGATCGATAGTAACGACCGGTGCGGGTGACGCGGGACAAACCCATACCCTGGACGGCGAGGCCGTTTATAAGGACCATCCCATCACTGAGGCGTTGGGCGCCCTTGACACCATGCGGACGCAGATCGCCCTGCTTCGGGTGCAGTTGCTGGAAAACCGGTCCGAGGCACGGCAGGAGACCGAGTTTTTGTTGTATATTCTGCATACATGTTTTCTTATCGGTTCCTCCGTGGCCGACCCGCACAACCGGAAACCGGAATGGCATCCAGTGCGGTTACAGCCGGTTCACCTGGAAAAACTGGAAGCCGAACAGGCCCGCCTTGAGGCGGCGCTGCACCTGCCGCGCGCATTTATCGTGTGCGCGGCGAATCCGCTGGCCGCCCAGTCGGATGTCGCCGCGTCGGCAACCCGCGCTTTTGAGCGCCGTCTCGTCGCCCTGAGAATGGAAAATCCCGACCTGGCAGGCGGCCTGATCGGCGCCTATGTCAACCGTCTCAGCGATTACTTTTTTATCCTGGCCCGTTCTCTTGAACAGGGCGTCCATCAAGCCCTGGATTATTCACGGGTACACGTGCCGGGCGAAGTGTCTCCGCCGTGAACAGGGGAGGGAGTAAAAACGCCACCGCCACGGGGTTGCCGTTTGTTTTCACTGGTCTGCAATCGCTACGATAGAACCGGTACAGGCGTGAAGCGCGTTCAGAGAATTCCCCTTTTGAGAAGGGGATGCGGTCTGTTGGTGCACGCAACACTGCGGCACACAACGCGCCGCGTTTCATCTTGTACGCATAGGGTCCGGATATACTGGAACCAGAAGTGATGAACCGGTAGAAAGTGGAGCCGCCATGACCGTAAAAATGATTTTTGTTATCGGTGCGCCCCGTTCGGGGACTACCATGCTTGAACGCATGCTCGCCGCCCATTCCCAAATACAGGGAGGGCCCGAGCCGCACCTGATTACCCCGCTGGCCCACCTGGGCGTGTGGGCGAAGGTGGACAAGGCCCCCTACGACCATATCCTGGCTGCCGAAGCCCAGCAGCTTTTTGTGGCGCAGTTGCCCAAGGGCGAAGAGGATTATTGGGAAGCCTGCCGCACTTATTGCGACGTGTTGTACGGCCGGTATCTTCAGGCCAAGGGGGACAAGCCGTATTGTCTCGATAAGACGCCGGCCTACGCGCTGGTGCTGCCTTTTCTCGCCCGCATCTACCCGGACGCCGCCTTTATCGTGCTCACGCGCCATCCCCTGGCCATTTTTTCCTCTTTCGCCAATTCATTCTTTGACGGCGACTATCGGGAAGCCCACACCTACAATCCAGTTATCGAGCGTTATGTGCCCGCCATGGCCGCATTTCTGCGCGAGGCGGAACCCCCGAAACTACACGTACGCTATGAAGACCTGGTGCGGAATCCTGAAACGTGGTTCGAAAAAATCTGCCTGCACATCGGCGTGCCCTATGAACCGCAGGCCATCGAATACGGCAAGGCGGGCGAGGACGCGGCGCGGCCCAAACAGGGCCTGGGCGATCCCATCGGCGTGAACAGCCATTCCGCGCCCACCACCAAATCCATCAAAAAATGGGTGGCCGAGGTGGCGTCCGACTCCGCGAAACTCAGCCTGGCGAAACAAATCATCGCTGCCGTTCACCCGGACGATCTCGCCTTGCTCGGCTATCCTGTGGAAACCCTCTGGAAGCCGCTGGAAGAGGCGGAGGGCACGGTTCGCGCGCCCAAGCCGCCCAGCCTTACCCGGTACCGCCTGGAACGCAAGATGATTATGGGCCTGCGCGGTTTGGCGCAGCGCAATCGTCCGTTTCGTAAGGCCCTTGAAAAAGCGCGGCTCGCGTGCGATGTGCTGCTGCGTGAAACGTGACGGTTGCTCATGGTATCCGGTTATGAGCAGTTAAGGCGGATCGCACCCGAGGCCCGGCGGCGCGTATTATTTTGAAGTGGCAGTAAACCTCGTTCCTCGTGCCGGGTCGGCGCGGGGCGGTAAAAATGACAGGGGCGCACGGCGTCCCGGGAGAAGAAACCATGTATTTTTCTGTAATGGTTCGGAGCGCTTTGCTGCTGGCGGCAGGCCTCGTCTTGTTTTCAATAAGTGCCGCGGCCGAGACGGCATCGGAAACCCATCCGGGATTAAAGCAGCTGCTGCAGCGCTATCCGGAGGCCGACTTGAATAAGGACGGCAGCCTTACCCTGGAAGAGGCCAAAGGGTTCCGCACCCACCTCTGGCAGGAGGAAACGGAAGCGGGCACGCCCGTGGACCGCACGCAGCCCGAGGCCGCGGCCGCAGTGCCGATACGCCCCGGAGACCCGCTCCTGGACGATATCGCCTATGGCGACCTGCCTGGCCAGCGTTTTGATTTGTGGCTGCCCCGCAACGCGGCGCCCCCTTGTCCGACGGTATTCTGCCTCGCCCTGGAACCGGATGCCGCCGCGCCGCCCGCCGATCTGCTGAAGAAATGTCTCGAAAGCGGGATTGCCGTGGGGGTTCTGCACGGACGTGACGGCGGCGATGGGCCCGCGTACTTTAAGGATGTCGAACTGGGGCTCCGTTTCCTCCGGAAAAACGGGCACGCCCACGGCGTCCGGGCGGACCGCATGGCCCTTTTCGGACAGGGAGCGGTCGCGGAGCAGGTATTATACGGGGCGTTGCTGCCCCTGGGTGAAGAAGGCCAGCCCGGTGGTATTCGCTGTGCAGCCCTTCTCGACGCGCCGGCATGCGACGGTACGGAACAAGCGCCGGATCCCGATACCTGTCTGGCGGACGCCTACCCGAAGGCGGACAGCCTGCTGGCGGCGCCCCACGGCGCTCCCGTGATTGCTTTGTTGTGTTCGGGGCGGAACACAGGCGACTCTCTGATGCAGGCGTTGCGCCGGAAAAGCCTTGAAGTAGTCTTGAACAATGCAGCTGAAAACGAAGGGATTCCGCACCTGATACGCCAGGCCGTGCTTTTTTTCAAGGAACAACTTGACCTGTCCGCCGATACGGTAACGCCTGCAACTCCGGATAAAAAGGGACAACCATGAACCGGATCGTAACCCGTTTATCCCTGCCGGGAATCGTCCTGGCGGCCGTTGTCCTTAATGGATGTGCCACCAGGGAACCGGAATCCGCTCCTGAACCGGAACCTGAGGTTATGCTCGAACCACTGGAGGAGACCGAACCGGAACCGACCCTGCCGGAACGGCCCCTGCCGCCGTTGGAAACGCTGGTACTGCTGCCCGCACCGCAGCAGGTGCGGTATGAACCCGGCCAGTATGCCGCGGACACGCTGGAGCCGGAAATTGAGCTGCGTCCCCCTGCGATTCCCCGCGAACAGGGCTATATCCTGTCCATCACCCCGGAACGCATCCTGATCACGGCGCGCGACCTGCAAGGTATTTTCTATGCCGAGCAAACCCTGAACCAGCTGAAGCGCCAATTCGCGGGCACGGGAAAACTTCCCGTGGTACATATTGAAGACTGGCCCGATTTCCCGAACCGGGGGGTCATGCTCGATATCGCCCGGGACAAGGTGCCCACCATGGAAACCTTGTACCTGTTGGCAGACATGTTCGCCTCCCTGAAATTCAATCAATTGCAATTATACACGGAACATACCTTCGCCTATCCGGGACACGGGGAGGTTTGGAAAGACGCATCGCCCATGACGGCGGAGGATATACAGGCCCTCGACGCGTATTGCGCCAAACGGTTTATCGAACTGGTGCCGAACCAAAACTCATTCGGCCACATGCACCGGTGGCTTGAACATGACCGGTATAAGGGACTCGCCGAGACGCCCGGTTCCCCCGATTTGTGCCCCACCAACCCTGCGAGCATCGATCTGCTGCGCAGCATGTATGACAGCCTGCTGCCCAACTTCACCAGCCGCCAGTTCAACGTGGGCTGCGACGAAACCTTCAGCCTCGGCAAGGGAGGCAGCAGGGAGGACGTGGCGCGCCTGGGGAAAGGCCGGGTATACCTGAATTTTCTGAAAAAAATCTATACCCTCGTGCGGCAGCATGATTGTACCATGCAGTTCTGGGGCGACATTATCCTGCAATACCCGGAACTGATTCCGGAGTTGCCGAAAAACATCATTGCCATGGAGTGGGGATACGAAGCAAACCATCCTTTCGCCCGACGCGGCGCCCAATTCGCCGCGTCGGGCATTCCCTTCTATGTATGTCCGGGAAGTTCCAGCTGGAACGCGTTGCTGGGACGTACGGACAACGCCCTCGAAAACCTGCGGCTCGCCGCCCGCAACGGCCTGGATAACGGCGCCATCGGGTATCTGATCACGGACTGGGGCGACAACGGGCACTGGCAATTCGCGCCGGTGTCCTTTGCGCCTTTCGCTTACGGCGCCGCGGTCAGCTGGGCCTATGACGCCAACGTCAACCTGGATGTTGCCCGTGCCGTCGACACCCATGTATTTATGGACCAGGCGGGTATTATGACACGGGCCGCATTGGACCTGGGTAATGCCCACGCGCGCACGGGGTGCCTGCGCGGCAATTCAACCGTATATTACGGCCTGCTCCTCCGTGCCATCGAAGGGAATCCGACCCAAGGGCACTTGAAGGGCATGACACTGGAAGGCATAGGAAAAGCGAGGGCGCAATTGGAAGACGCCGTGGCGCGCATGGCCGGCGCCCGCATGGAGCGTCACGATGCCCAACTGATTCTGGATGAGTTCGCTCTCAATGCGGACATGGCCCTGTTCGCCCTGCGGCTTGGCGAAGCGCGCCTGAAAGCCGGAACAGGAACGTCGGACCTGCCCCCGTCCATCCGGCGCCCCCTGGCGGAAACATTGCAGGGGATTATGGAACGGTTCCAATCCTTATGGCTTGCGCGAAACCGGCCCGGCGGACTGACGGACAGTGTGGCGCGTTTGAAAGCGCTGGCCGACATTTTATCCCGATAGGCGAAGGCCATGGCAAGAATACGGCTGCAGATAGAAGACCCCGCCATGCGTATTACGCTGGCCGTCATGTTGAAAGCCGCCGGACATGAGGTCATCGCCGAAGCCCCCCAGATTACCATCGCCGATAACGCCGCGGCCGCCATAAAAGCGGCCGCCTCCGGCCCGGCACTGTTGCTGGCTGCGGCGTCGGGTATCGGGGAAGCCGTGGAAGCCATGAAACACGGCGTATACGGCTATATCTTCGTTCCGCTGCAGCCCGGGGAAGCCGTGCTTATGGTTGAAGGCGCGGCGGGCGCCGTTCGGCAGGAACAGGAGACGCCGCATGGGGAAACGAACCTCAAGGAGGTCGAGCGGCGCCACATCCTGAACGTGCTGCGGGAATGCAGGGGAAACCAGGTAAAGGCCGCAAATCTGCTGGGAATCGGCCGCAACACCCTGTGGCGAAAACTAAAGCAGTACCGCATCACTGAAGATGAAGACGGGTGAACAGGTGCTTTTGCTTATGGATATCTATTGCGGGTAGTAGGGCAGGCGGGTGGAGTGGAACCCATGGGTATGCCGTCGATGATCAAAAAACACCCGGATACCGGCGCGTACTTTGCTCATGTATATGAAAGAACGAAACCCGCCGTCATAACGGTCATTTTACGGTTCTGATTTGGCATATCAGTCCCGCTTGTCAATCCGTTCCCCCGGTTTCGGTTTCCACGTCGTTCCGTCCGGCAGCAGCGATACCCATTCCAGCGCTTTGTGGGCCGGGTCCAGGTCGTATCGCTTGGCGCCTTTCGGCACGTCATCGCCGCCGTATCCGGCGTGCCCGGTGGCGCGCCCGTAGATCAGGTCCACACCGTCCAGCACACCGGAATAGTCGTTTACATGGTCGTGCCCGCAGAACAGGGTCTGGATGCCCGCGTCCCGCAACGCGGCCAGGGAGGAACCGTCCTCTTGTTCGAAACAAACGGTTTCTCCGAGGATGCCGGCAGCGATCTCCTTGTCCCACACGTCCTGGTAGTGTTTCACGGGGATATGGCAGGCCGCGAGGCGCATCGGACGTGGTCCGGCGCCATCGAGGGTGGCGGCGGCCTCCGCCACAAACCGTCGCGCTTCGGCATGCAGGCCCTCTTTCCGGCTGTTCAGGCAAAAGAACTGCGCCAGCGCGGCGCCGTCCTTGTCTTCCACGGTAAGCACATAGTTGCCGTCGCTGTGGCGGCCTCCGTACAGGCTGCCCTTTGCACCGGCCAGAGCGGCATGGCCCGCTTCATAGTCGTCCAGAGTGTCGTGGTTGCCCCAGGTGAATATCCAGGGAACGCCCAGCGCCCCGCACTGTTCAAGGGCATAGGCCTGAAATTCCGCGCCGCGATTGTCGGGGTTTTCATGCCACAAATCTCCCGTGATGACAAGCAGGTCCGGTTTGGCATGGTCTACAAGACGGCGCAGGTCTTCCACGGTCTTGTTGCGCCGGCGCTGTTCCTCCTTCGGCATTTTGGTAATCCCGTTGAAAAAATGGACGTCGGTGAATTGAAGGACCCGGAACGAGGGGGAGGATACGCTGAGGCGCGTTTCCCACGGGGGGGAGGCGTCGGAAGCGACCGCGCCTGTGGGAAGGGAAGCGGCGAGCAGGCCTGCCGCCGAATATTGTAGAAACCGCCGTCGTGATATCTTGAAAGAATTCATGAATGACTCCGCAGGTACCGGCGGCGGGTCAGGCCGAAACCGAAGCCCGGATGTTTATGGTGATGGTGCTCACGTACCCCGTATGGTCGCTCAGGGGTGTTTCCTCGCCCGCGCCGAACCACATCTTCCAGAGTTCGCGCGGCGAGGGGGCGCGGCTGAGGAATATGGCGGCCGCACTGCCCGGCGCGCTTCCTTCAATGGTCTGTGTGTCCACCGCCTCGATGTCGTACAGACCGTTTTCCATGGCAAAAATGAAGTCTATGCCGGTGTCTATCGTTACGACGGACTTCAGGCCGGAATGGTCGATCGCATACTGCAGGTCGGGACGGTCAAGCCGGGTGTTGAAGTCGCCCACTATAAACGCGGGCGCCGTCCTGGAACGGGATTCGTTGAGAAATGCCGACAATTCGCGCATCTGAAGGTCGCGAACGCGGCGGTTGTCGTCATCGCGGCGCCCGGCCTGGGCATGCGTGTTGTAGAAATCCAGCTGCGCGCCCGAAGGCAGTTGGATACGGGCCAGGCCCACGCCTTTGCCCGCCCACCAGTCCCCCTGGTAGATTTTGTACCAGGGATTATTCGCCTGAAACCGGTGAAAATACTGTTCCACAATGGGGTACGCGCTCAGCGTAAACAACCCGTTTCCCACCGTGGCGGCGGGATAGTCGGCATGATACCGCAGCCGCGAATCCTTGAGCGAGTCCACCAGCAGTTGCCGGTCCGACGCGATGAAACATTCCTGCAGGCCCACAATGTCTGGGTCGAGTTTCGTCAGCAGGGCGGCGATCGCCCGTATTCGTTCATGGCGGTTGGTGGTGAACAGGTAGCCGTCCGCAATGTTGAACGTGACGATTTTCAGCGTCAGCGGCACTTCCAGTACCGGCGGCGGCGTGTTCAAATACGTGCTGGACAGGTAATCGGTTGCCGCGGCGGTCTTGGGGTTGATGGCGATGGCGGCAAAGATCACCGTAACCGTGAACCCCAGGAAAAGCACCAGGATGCTTCCCACAAAATAAAAACTGATGTGCCGTACCAAGAGCATTGTCTATATCTCCCTGTTGGTCCTGTTTCCCGATAAAGAACCATATATCAGACTAGGTTTCTAACGAACAGGTTTCCATATTCATGCCTCTGATGTTTCTGACTTGCGTAATTGATAGGCCGCAGGACAGTAAAATTAAAATAGACATTTGCCACAAAAAAGCACAGAATTCACAAAAGATTTTGGTTTACTCTTATCCAAATTAGGGTTTTATTTTTCATCGCCCAAAAGGAACGCCACCCATTCTTTTCCTTGTTCAAACCCGCCAAATAATTCTTGTGCGCGCAGTAGGCGTACCTTCCCAGGTGCGCCAAAATCCCACAAGTACAGGAATCAACCCTTATGACGCACCTGTGAAGGTACGCCTACTGAAGCCCGGCATTAAATGCCGCTGCATTGCCCTGACTTGGGTAGGACCGTCCCCCCCCAGAAAAAAAGGTACCCTCTACCTGAAAATGGAAAATTAGCGTTGGAAACGTCTTAGTTTAAGCGGGGATTAATATCAACTCTGTCTTAATTCGGACAGCAGTGATTCTGGTTACAGTTTTGTTACCCCACGCTGTTACCGGTCGTTCGAGAATGAGGTACTCCTTTTGTGCCTTTTGTGCCTTCTGTGGCTATTTTTTTGTCGCCGAACACCAGGGTCAATGGTCGTGGTGCTCATGACTATGGGTGGCTTCATGAAGGATAACGCCTGCGCCGTTCACTGGGAACGTATTGCCGAGATTGCGCTCGCTTTCGTGACCGTCCGGTGTATAGTTCAGAAACTGCACGTGGCCGTCCATATACAATACATTGCACCCGCCGTGGATATGGTTGAAATGG
>JAKJCY010000012.1:0-3892 GCA_022706235.1 Candidatus Hydrogenedentota bacterium
GTCACGATGGAAGCGGCAGGATGCCGCTTCTACGATCCCGCCATTCCTTACGTGCGGATTTAGGTCCGGTTGAATCCGTGGATTGAATTCCGTATAGTGTGCCTCATTCCTTTTCCCCCAAAAGTATTCCAAAACCAGGAGGCCGTCATGGGTTCCCGTACCGTACGTTTCAAATGTCTGCATTCCAATCATTGCTGCCGCGACGTGGTTTGCCTGCCCACGCCTTGGGATGTCTTGCGCATCGCCCTGAACACCGGCGAGGACCCGCGCCGGTTTCTGGAATTTCTGACCCCGGATGAAATCAAAGGTATCCCTAAAAACGACCCGACCTGGCTGATGGCGGACGGGAACCGCTATCTTATGGCACTGACCCGGGACCCTAAGACCGGATGTTATTTTCTGGACAAGAAGACCCGTTTCTGCGGTATTTATGAGCACCGGCCGATCCTGTGCCGGCTTTATCCCTTTAAACTGCGTGAAACACGGGAAGGAAAGTTCCATTCCTTCACGTTGCACAAGGATGTGGGCTGCCTGAGATGCCGGGACGGTGTGGTGGAAACAAAACCTCTTTATGATCTCTATCTACAGGACAGAATACATCAGGATGACTACGCAACACTGGTGGAGGAATTTAATGCGGAAGATCGGCCGGGACGCAGGCCTCAAGAATTCCTCAACCTCTTTCTCGAGATCGTGGAAGCACCGTAAACCCGGAGATCAGGCGGCTTTTTCCACCGACTTCACCAGGTCTTTGCGCACCGGATAGGTGCGGTTGCTGTAGACGATGTACCAATAGGGATCACGGTCCTGCACATCATCGGCGGGCTGGGTCAATCCACTGTGAAAATGGATGGTATAGGGGCTGGCTTTGACGGTCGGCGTATTCTTCACAGTCAGAGTGCGTGCCTGGGGCTGCGCCGAGGCCAGCACGGTGAAGTTGGGGCGCGTCGCTCCCCCGCTGTAAGCCGTTTCAAAACGCAGTACGGTTTTCACATAGGCTTGCGTTTCTGAAAAAGGCGGGATACCGTTATAGCGTTTTACATTTTCCGGACCCGCGTTATAGGCCGCCACCGCCAGCTGCTTGTCTTTAAACAATTCCATCATTTTATGAAGGTATTGAGTGCCGCCGGCGATATTCTGGGTCGGATCAAAGATATCCGTAACCCCCATTTCGGCCGCGGTGCCCGGCATCAGTTGCATCAGTCCCCTCGCGCCCGCCGGCGAAACCGCATTGGGGTTGAAGTTACTTTCCGCCCGGATTACGGCATAGACCAGCGCTTCATCCAAACCATAATAGGCGGCGTAACGCGTCACGATGGAACGCAGGTTCTCATCGGTCACGATTTTCGGTTGCGTAATCGGCGTCGGCTTGTATTCCGTAGGCAGGGGAATGCGTTCGTATTTGATGGAAACTTCAATGAAATCGTCCCGATGCTTATACTTTTCGGGACGGTTGGTGAACGTGATAGTGCCATCGGCCGCCTGGAACTGATGCAGAGAACGCCCTTGCCGGCTAGCCACCACCCTTCTTTCCCCCGACTGTCCGGCGGCAAGACTGCTCATCAGAAGGCAAAACACAAGGATTGCGTACCTGGCCTTTGTCTTCATTTGCATGCGAACACTAATCTCCCTGTTCTCATCTTAGACCGCGTAATTGTCAAGAGTATATCATGGATGGCCGCATGGCGCAACAATTTTGTTGCACCTTTGCGCCGGAAGCCACATATAGTATACTCGGAGGAACGAACGGAGACCGTTACGGGATAACAAGAAAACCGCAGTATAAAGGAAGATACCCATGAATCGACGTGAATTGTTGCGAACCGCCGCCGCGGGCGGCCTGGCTGCCGCCTTGGGGACAAGGGCCTCCTCCCAGGCACAAGGCGAAGACTCATCTCCGGAGGAACTCATCTGGACACGGAAAGTGCCGGTTCGCTGGGAAACGGATGTGGCCGTTATCGGGGGCGGCATCGCGGGCGTGACTGCGGCGGCCGCAGCGGCCCGTTCCGGTGCGCGCGTGTTGCTGGTGGAACGTTTCGCCGTTACCGGCGGCATGCTGACCGTGGGCGGGGTCGCCAATTTCTGCGGCGAGATGACGGGGCAGGGTGAGGTCTTCGACGAGATACTGGCCGGGCTGCGGGCGTGGAACGCCATCGGGCACGAACGCCCCTCGGTTTTTCATTATGAAACCCTGGCCGTCGTATTGCAGGAGTTGTTACTGAAGCGCAATGTCAAACTTCTCCTGCATACCCGCTTCGTGGATGCCCGTGAAGAAAAGGGCCGGATAACGGAAATCCTGGTGTGCGGCAAGAGCGGTCCCGAGGCGGTGCGGGCGCGCCAGTTCATCGACTGCAGCGGCGAGGCGGACCTGGCCCGGGCCGTCGGCTTTGCCACCCTCAAAGGACGGCCGGAAGACGGAATGCAACTACCCATGTCCATGATATATTTTGTGCGCCATGTGGATGGGGAGGCGCAGGGGCCCCGGCTGCCCGAAGGCTGGTTCCATCCGGTTCGCCGGGAAGACGACCTGCCCATGACCAGCGTCTGGCCCGACGGCCCGGGCGGCAACGCCATCAAAATCAAGATTCCCCTGTTCGACGCCACGGACACAGAGGGCATTACCGCAGCCGAAATTCAAGGGCGGCGCCGCATGTGGGAGGTCATGGACTATCACCAGCAGGTGGAGAAGAAACCCTGGCTCCTGGACCATTGCAGCCCCCATATCGGTACACGCGAGGGCGCGCGCATTGTGGGCGACTATGTGTTGTCCGTGAACGATGTGCGCGCCGGACGCGCCTTCGACGACGGCATCGCCCGTGGCACTTTCTACCTCGACGGGCATAAACCCGATGATGACAAGCGCACCTATATTTTGCCCGAGGATGAACTGGAGGTACCGCCCTACCAGATTCCCCTGCGCAGTCTTATTGCCCGGGACGGCAAGAACCTGCTGATGGCCGGACGCTGTTTCTCCTGCGACCAACTGGCCCTGTCCAGCGCGCGGGTCAGCACCACTGGCGCCATGATGGGACAGGCCGCCGGCATCGCGGCCGCCCTCGCCGTGGAGAAGGGGTGCGATGCCCATGACCTGGAAGGTGCCGCTGTTCGGGAAATTGTGGAAGCGCGGAGCGCGCGGCTGGAAGTGTAGGGCTACCCTTATTCCCCTTGGGGAGAGGATGCATCGGCAGGATTCAGGACAAGCAACTGCTCGGCAGAGAACCCCCGCATCAGTACTACGGCGATGGCATCCACCTTGCGGTACAGGTATTCCCCGGCCAGGCCCAGACCATACCATACCGGCGCCGAGTGCAGCATGATTTGGCCGTGCAGGTTGTAGGGGAGCCCCTCATAACTCCACACGCACAAGCCCAGTCCCCGGGTGAAAATGATCCCCGAAACATATTCCACAGCGTAAATGACAAGCATATATACGAAGGCGCGTGCCACCAGGGGAATGCCCCGCCGGATCATGGGGACCGCCATGGGCATCAGGACCAGTCCCATCAGCCCGTAATCAAGCATCATCCAGGGCGAGGACTGGCCATGCATGCTCCATTGGCCATACCACGCCGCTTGCACTGCACCATGAAACACTTCGCCCAACATTCCAGCCAGGGCAAAAATCACAAAACGTATTGCGGCACGTTTAGCATTCATGAAGATATCCTCTTTCGTCAACCGGCCTGTGTCGAGCCTTTCGTTATCAGACGCAATCCCGACACCCTATTGACTACAACAGCGCGGGCGGAGTTTCATCCTGGAAAGATTTAACAACACAGGAGAGCGGGCTTCTTCAACCAGCCTCGGAAATACCCTTGCTTCAAACATACATGAACTGGGACTTCATTGACCCGATTGACCTTATTGACTCTACTGACGAATAAAGTGTCCG
>JAKJCY010000012.1:3991-41916 GCA_022706235.1 Candidatus Hydrogenedentota bacterium
CAAGGTCAATCAGGCCAATGAAGTCCGGGAGGAGTGGCCATGTCTGAACTATTCGATAAACACGGTGGATTCCGCAATCTGCACACCTTCACGCTGGCCACCATCCTACAGTTGGAAACGCTGAAGTTCTGCCGCCGTTTTATCACCCAGGATCCCCGCGAGGCCGGCACCAAGTTTTATGACCCAAAAGGGCGTCAATACGACCAGATGACCCAGGCCGCACACAGTGGCCGGCAGAATATCATCGAAGGCTCAAAGCGTTCGGCCGCTTCGAAAGATACCGAAATGAAACTCACGGACGTGGCACGGGCCAGTCTGAGTGAACTTCGCGAGGACTATGAAATCTGGATTCTCGACCAGAGCCAACGGCCATGGTCACCCCATTCCCCCAAGTCACAAGAACTAAACGCCATCTCCCTGGACCCGGCGATCTTCACCGATGATATGGTTCACGAGTCCGCCCGTCACGCGATCGAACAACGTAAGAAGTACCCGCGCTGGCTTGATGCCTACGATGCCTTGACTGTCGCCAACACCATGCTGATTATCATCGGCCGCGCCGTGAACATGCTTAAAAGCCAGATTGAAGCGCAAGGAGCGGCCCTTGAAGAAACCGGCGACTTCAGCGAACGGCTGACCACCAGGCGCATCGAGGCCCCCAGGAAAAACCGGGAACCTTCGCCCGAGTGCCTGCAGTGCGGCAAGCCCATGTGTCGCAGGAAGTCTGCCAAAGGCGAATTCTGGGGATGCCCAGGGTTTCCCGACTGTAAAGAAATTCGCCCGATCTGAACGCTGGTGACTTTATTGACCCCATTGACCTTATTGACGCACCTACTGCCAGGTCGTCAACAAGGTCAATGGGTCAATGAGGTCATCAGAAGGGGCGGCCCGTGGCAATAGGCACCTGCCCGTTCTGAAAACATAAGGCCCCGGAGCCTTGAAAAACTTGCGTGTTCGCCCCTTCCTGGGATACGCTAAATGTTCAGGTTTACCTGTGATTAACCCCCTGCGTCCCCCGGGACCAACCCCGCATGGAGTCTGTTTCATGAACGGTATTTTTCTTGGCGTAAGCGCAGTGTTGCTTTCTTCTTTTTGTGGCGCATCGGACCTATCCGAAGCGCGTGTCGTCAATCTCACCTGTGAATCCTTGACAAATCCCCTGGGCATGGATGTTGTCCAACCCCGCCTCGGGTGGATGCTCCAGGACACCACGCGCGGTCAAAAACAGACAGCCTGGCAGGTGCTGGTGTCGGTGTCCCGGGAAACGCTGGACGCTAACCAGGGCGTGTTGTGGGATTCGGGCAGGGTCGCATCGGACACGTCCATCCAGGTGCCTTACGGCGGCACGCCGCTCGCATCGTTCCAGACTTGTTTCTGGAAAGTGCGCGTCTGGGACAAGGACGGCAAGCCAACCGCCTGGAGCGCCCCGGCGTTCTGGACCATGGGCGTGCTGACCCCGGAAGACTGGGCGGGCGCGCAGTGGGTCGGGATGGATGCATCAGAAACCCAAAACCCGCTGAATGAGACGCTCAAATCCGCCCTTTGGATATGGTATCCCGAAGAAAATCCGGCCGGCGCGGCCAAACCGGGTACAGCCTATTTCCGTAAGTCCTTCGAAGTCGCGGGCCCCCCGGCGAAAAGCGTTTTGTTGCTCGCTGCGGACAACCAGGCTCGCGTGTTTCTGAATGGAGAAAAACTGGGCGACTGGACCAACTTTAAGAGTGCCACCACCTTTGACCTTACCCGGCGCCTGCGTCCCGGTACAAATGTGCTGGCGGTTTCAGTCAACAATATGGGCGAGAATCCGAATCCGGCGGGATTGTTGGCGTTGCTTCGTGTCACCCCGGCCGATGGCGAGGCTCAAGACTCCATGACCGATGCCTCGTGGAAAGCGGCCAACACCGAGCAAGACGGTTGGGAAACCCCGGATTTCGATGACAGCGGTTGGACACCAGCCAAGGAACTGGGGAACGCCGGGATGGACCCCTGGAAGGAAACACGCGTGGAAGAGGACCGTGTGTTGCCGGCGCGGATGCTCCGCCGTGCGTTTACCGTGGACCGGCCGGTGCGCCGGGCATCGGTGTACCTTTCCGGGCTGGGCCTTTCCGAACTGTATCTGAACGGCGCCAAAGTCGGCGATGCCGTTCTCTCCCCCGGTTGCACGGAATACGACAAACGAGTCTTTTATGTCAGCCATCAAGTTGCGGAGCGGATACAGCAAGGAGAAAATGCGCTGGGCCTCTGGCTGGGCAACGGCCGTTATTACGCGCCCCGCCTTACGGAACCTACAACAACGCGTTCGTTCCATTATCCCAAGGCGTTGCTGCTGTTGCGCCTGGAACTTGAGGACGGCAGCATCCAGACGCTGGTCAGCGATGGGCAATGGAAAATCACGGACGAAGGGCCCATCCGCGCCAACAATGAATACGATGGCGAAACCTATGATGCGCGCCTGGAGTTCCCCGGCTGGACGGAACCCGGTTTCGATGACGCTGCCTGGGACACGGTACAAGCAGTGGAAGCGCCCGGCGGCGTGTTGTCCTCGGAGAAAATCAATCCGCTGCGCGTGGTGGAACACGTGAAGCCCGTTGCCCTTACACAACCACAGCCGGGTGTGTATGTCTACGACATGGGCCAGAACATGGTGGGCTGGTGCCGCCTGACGGTGGAGGGGCCGCGCGGCGCCACGGTAACCCTGCGCCACGCGGAGACGATAAAGCCGGACGGCAGTTTGTACATGGACAATATCCGGGGCGCCAAGGTGACCAACGTCTACACCCTCAAGGGCACAGGGGTGGAAGTAAATGAGCCCCGCTTTACTTATTATGGTTTCCGGTACGTGGAGATGACCGGGTATCCCGGCGAGCCCACCCTGAATACGCTTCTCGGCTGCGTAGTCCATGACGACATGACACGGGCGGGCTCTTTTGAATGTTCAAATCCGGTGCTGAACGACATTTACCACAATATCTATTGGGGTACCCGCGGCAATTACCGCAGCATGCCGACCGACTGCCCGCAGCGCGATGAGCGGCAGGGCTGGCTGGGCGACCGGTCCGAAGAGTCCCGGGGCGAAACCTACCTGTTCAACCTGGCCGCTCTTTACAGCAAATGGGTCTGCGACATGGAAGACGCCCAAAAGGAAAACGGCAGCGTGTCCGACGTGTGCCCGGCCTACTGGCCCCTCTACAACGACAATGTCACCTGGCCCAGCAGCTTCATCATCATCCCCAACATGCTGTATGAGCAATATGCCGACCTGAACACCCTGGCCAACCACTATGACGGCATGAAAAAGTGGATTGAACACATGCTTACCTATGAACAGGAAGGCATCATTCCCAGGGACAATTACGGGGACTGGTGCGTGCCGCCCGAAAAACAGGAACTCATCCACTCCCAGGATCCCGCGCGGAAGACGCCCGGCGATTTCATTGCCACAGCCTATTTCTGCCACGACTTGAACCTGATGGCGAAATACGCGCGGTTATTGAATCTGCCGCAGGATGAGGCGCGCTTCAGCGAGAAAGCCGCGGCTATGAAAGCCGCGTTCAACGAAAAGTTTTATAATGCCGCCGAGGCGAAATACGCCAACGGCACCCAGACCTCGTGCGTGCTGCCCCTGGCTTTCGGCCTCACGCCCCAAGGTGATGAAGCACGGTTATTCCAGCGCCTTGTGGACAAGATCGAACGGGAGACCGCAGGCCACATCGGCACGGGCCTTGTCGGCGGTCAGTGGCTAATGCGGGTCCTGTCCGACCATGGACGCCCCGATCTGGCCTATGGCATGGCCACAAAAACCACCTATCCCAGTTGGGGCTACATGATCGAGAACGGTGCCACCACTATTTGGGAACTATGGAACGGTAACACCGCTGACCCGGCTATGAACTCCCACAACCATGTCATGCTGGTAGGTGACTTGAACCTCTGGTTCCACGAATACCTCGCAGGGATACGGCCGGAACAACCGGGATTTAAACAACTGGTCATGAAACCTTTGCCCGTCGGAGACCTGACCCACGTCAAGGCTTCCTGCCTTACAGCCCATGGCACCGTGTTCAGCGAATGGCATATCAAGGACAGCGCCTTCTCGTGGAGCCGCCAATACGGAAGCGACGGTACATGTGCCCACACTAAACCCGGATGCAGTCAGCGAAAGCGGAGAACCCGCAGCCAACGCCGAAGGCGTTACATTTTTACGCATGGAAAACGGGACGGCCGTCTATGCGGTGGTGGCAGGCCAGTACCAGTTTAACGCAACGACCTTTGTCCGTCCAGGCTCCGAATCCGCAGGTGCACTATGAATGCTTTACTCTTTCTACCCTCATCAAGATATTAGTTGTAAAAATATACCCGAAGCGTTTATAATAACGAACTATGAAAAATGCTTTTGGCAATACTCGCTTTCTAATAAGGACTCAGGGTAATGAAAATTCTTGTCGCGGATGATGATTCAATGATTCGCATGTTAATTGAGCGCCAGTTGGTCGCCTGGGGCCACGAAGTACGCACTGCGGCTGATGGCGCGGAGGCCATGCGGGAAATTGAGAAGGACGATTCTCTTCAAGTGCTGCTGCTGGACTGGATGATGCCGGGACTGGACGGCTTGGAAGTATGCCGACGGACGCGGCAACTGGAACGCAATCACTACATGTTTATTGTGCTCATCACCTCCCGTTCAGGCAAGGAAAACTTTCTGACAGGCATGTCGGCCGGTGCGGATGATTTCATGACCAAGCCCTTGGATGCCGATGAATTGCTGGTGCGGATGCATTCGGCGGAACGAGTCATTCACCTGCAAAGCGAGGCGCAAATCCAGGCGGCCATCGCCGCGGAGCTTCGCGAGATCGACCGCATGAAATCAACTTTTATTTCTCTGACTTCCCATGAGCTGCGCAGCCCCCTATCCCTCATCCTGCTGAACCTGGAATTGCTTTCCACGAACAAGGCGCTTCGCGGCACCGACTGCCAGAAGACCATCGTATCGCTTTCCGCGAACGCGCAGCGTTTGTGGCGTATTGTGGAAGAAACGCTGAAGGCAAGCAAGAACGGGAAATATGTCAAGGGACTGAACCTCGAACCCGTGGACATCAACGTCCTGATTCGCGACACGGTCAACGGAGTGACACCTTTTGCCGCCTTGCGGTCTCAACACATCGAAGTGGAGACTGAGATGGATTTTCCGGAGATATGGCTGGATCCGGGCAAGATAAGCGATGCCCTGGCAAACCTGCTGATGAACGCCATCAAGTTCACTCCGGACAATATGACCATCCAGGTAAAGGCATGCCGGGAGGACTCGGATGCCATCCGGATTTCCGTCATCGATCCGGGAATGGGCGTATCCGATATCGACAAGCCCCACATGTTCGAGCAGCTTTTTTCAACCCTGGACATTACGCATCATTCATCGGGTTATTATGAATTCGGGAAACGCGGCATCGGCCTGGGCCTTGCCATAGTAAAGGATTTCGTGGAAATGCACGGAGGAACGGTGGGTTTTGAAAGTGAAGAAGGACATGGTTCCTGTTTCCACCTTACAATTCCCATCGCTCCCTGAGGCACTGACCGAAGGTGTTCCTGGAGGGAAGAGCAAGGCGGGGTTGTAACCTCCAAGAAAACGGCGGCAGATAAACCCCGCAGGAAGAGATGGGATGGACACTGCGAGTCAGGAGAGACGCACACGCCAAGTACGCCGGTTATCCTTGGCGGCAGCCATGCTTACCCTCTTGTCAGGCGGGGCTGCCCTTGTTGTATGGGCCATCGACCTGGCGGCAACGGGGAACACCACGGCAAAGCTGCTCGCCTTGAACGCCCCGCCCGCTCCGGGCTTCCTGTTACTGGGCATTGGCATTATTCTCTTGTATACGAACGCCCCTTCCCCCATGGTTGCGATAGCGGCAGGCCGCGCGTGTGCCCTGCTGGTTCTGGTGCCGGCTGTGCTCCTCTTGGGGAAATACTGGCTCCCGGCGGAATTCGGGCTACAATCGTTCATTTTCAGCGCAGGCGACCTCGCCCCGCAGGGAGCCTTTCCGGCATACATGGAGGTAATGACCGCATTTACGTTTGTATTCCTGAGTTCATCCCTGCTTCTGTCCGGTATGCCCGCCTCCTGGCGGTTCCATCCATCGGAGTACCTTGCCTCAGCCGCGTTTCTGGCCGCCATGCTGCCCTTTACAGGTCATCTTTACGGCATTGACGGGGAACTCTTCTATCGGGGCGTGCCTATATCCATAAATCCCCTTACCGCTTTTACCCTGATGACGGCCGCCGCAGGCATTCTATTCCTGGGGTCCGACCGTGGATGGGCGCGTCTTCTGACCGCCGGAGGCGCAGCCGGTTTCATGATGCGTCTATTGCTCCCCCTGACCCTCCTGACACTTCTGGCACTGGCCTGGGTTCGGCTGTTGGGAGAACAATCCGGCCTCTACACCTCCGCCTTCGGCGTTTCGCTTTTTGTGGTGGTCCGTGTTGCCATCATGGGTGCCATCATCATCGGTTCAGCCTGGATCGTCCACCGGTTGGAACGAATCCGTAGTGCCGCCCGGCGGGAACTGGAACAGGCCAACGCCACCCTGGAACAACACGTTGCCGAACGCACTGCGGAAATCGAAGCGGCGAGGAGCGAGTTGAAAAAACAGCATGATTTCCTCTCCAAGATCATGGACAGCAGCGGCGCACCGATCCTGTTGATTGACCGGCGGGGAAAAATCATGGAATTCAACCGCGCCTGTGAACAGATTACCGGTTACGCCGCTGATGAAGCCCGGCGCCTCATTTTCTGGGACGCGTTCCTGTCGCGCGAACACGGCTTGAACCCCAGTGAACGCTTCCGTTCCCTGTTTGAAATGGGCACACCTATTGAAGAGGAAACACTGTGGTATACCAAGGCGGGAAGTGTGCGCTGGGTACACTGGCACGGCACCGCCCTGGAAACATTACAGGGACAGATCAATCACTGCATTATCGCGGGCGTGGATGTAACAGAGCGACGCCGCGCCGAGGACCGGGTACGCCAGGAGGAAGAACAGTTCGAGTTCATTATGACCCACCTTCCGGTGGGTGTAATACTCTCCAGGGGCCTTGAGCAGGTAATGCTCTATCAAAACCCGCGCTTTGTGGAAATGTTTGGATATACCATTAGAGACTTTCCGGATGTGTCCGCCTGGTGGCCTTTGGCATATCCTGATCCTTCGTATCGCGACAAAGTCGCCGCCCAGTGGAACAGCCGTGTCGCCGAGGCCAGCCTGCTGCAGACAAACATCACGCCCATGGAAGTATCCATCACGGCGCGCGATGGTTCAATAAAACAGGTGAATGTGCATGCCGCCGTATTCGGCGACTTGAATGTCATCACCTTTGTGGACCTGACGGAACGCCAGCAAGCGGAAAAGGCCCGCCACCTTAACGAAATGCGCCTTGAGGCGCTGCTGAAACTCGGCCAGATGACCAAGGCATCCACGAAGGAACTCACCGATTTCGCGCTTGAGGAAGCGGTGCGGCTGACAGACAGCACCATTGGCTATTTTGCCTTCATGAATGAGGACGAATCGGTGTTGAGCATGTACGCCTGGTCGCGCACCGCGATGCAGGAATGCGCTATTCAAGACAAACCCATACTGTATCCCGTCAAAGACACAGGGCTTTGGGGCGAAGCCGTTCGGCAGCGCGCACCCGTGATTACCAACGACTATGAAGCGCCGAACCAGCAGAAAAAAGGATACCCCGAAGGACACGTCCGCATTCGCCGACACATGAATATCCCTGTTTTTGACGAGGGGCGCATTGTTATTGTAGCGGGTGTCGGCAATAAAAAAACCCCCTACGACGAAGCCGATGTGCGCCAGCTGACGCTTCTTATGGAAGGCATGTGGCGCATACTCAAGCGGCGTGAAGATGAAAACACCCTGAAGCGCATGCGTTCGTACTTGCAAAACATTGTGGATTCGATGCCTTCCGTGCTGGTGGCGGTAAACCTGGACGGCACCGTGACCCACTGGAACCTTGAGGCGGCGCACCTGACCGGACTGACCGAAGAGCAGACCCGCGGCCGCGACTTGGGCGATGTTCTCCCACTGTTGAAAGATCGCCTTGACCGGGTACGCCGCGCCATCCAGGAAGGGAAGACAGTCGAAAACGAACGCTTCATGGTGCGGGACGGGGAAGAATCAGTACAATATTACGACCTGCGGGTATTCCCCCTTGTCGCCAATGGCGCGCAGGGCGCCGTGGTGCGGCTTGACGATGTTACCAGCCGTGTGCAGATCGAGGATATGATGGTGCAAACAGAGAAGATGATGTCGGTCGGCGGGCTGGCGGCGGGCATGGCCCACGAAATCAACAATCCACTGGGGGGCATCCTACAAGCCTGCCAGAACATCGAGCGCCGCACTTCGCAGAACTTGCCCAAGAATGTGGAAACGGCCCAGACTCTTGGAGTCGACCTGGAACTCGTACGCCGTTACCTGCAGGAACGGGGGATTCTGGACTTCGTTTCAGGCATCCGGTCGGACGGCATGCGCGCGGCCCAAATTGTCACCGACATGCTTTCTTTCAGCAGGCGGAGCGGCTCGGAATTTTTCCCCGTGAATCTGCCCGAACTTGTGGAGACGGTCCTGCGCCTGGCAGGGAACGACTATGACCTCAAAAAACAATATGATTTCCGGAACATCAATATCCATCGTGATTTCCAGGCGGACCTGCCGGCCGTTCCCTGCGACAAGACCAAAATCGAGCAGGTACTCCTGAATCTGGTGAAAAATGCAGCCCAGGCCATGGTGGGACACAACACTACGGACCCGCCCGCCATCACAATCAGCATACGAAAAGAACATCATCACATGCGCATCGAAATCAGCGACAACGGTCCAGGCATGGAAGAAGCCGTGCGTCGGCGCGTATTTGAGCCTTTTTTCACTACGAAAGACGTTGGCGTCGGCACGGGGCTGGGGCTGTCGGTTTCCTATTTTATAATCACACGCCTGCACAAGGGAACCCTGAATGTGGAGTCAACCCCGGGAAAGGGCAGCAAGTTTATCATCCAGTTGCCCCTCCAGGTGGAGGGATAATCACGCTATGGAAAAGGTATTGCTCGTAGACGACGAATCCACCGTGCGCACCACGCTGGCGGCCTACCTGGAAGATGAAGGGCTGGAAGTGGTCCCGGCGGAAAGCGCCGAGGACGCCCTGCGCATCGTGGAGCGGGACGGACCTTTCGGCGTGTGTATCATGGATATGCGCCTGCCCGGCATGGACGGCCACGACGCCATAATCGCCCTGCATATGCGCCTGCCGCAATTGTGCTTCCTGATTCACACCGGGTCGCTCAGTTACGGGCTTACGGACGACCTTCTCGCCCTCGGAATAACGGAGGAACGCCTTTTCCGAAAGCCCTTGCAGGATATGGCCGCCCTGGCAGCCACTGTACGTTCCCTGCTGGGGGGCGGTCAGTAAAAAGGAGTACCTATGCATAACCCACCCAGGATTTTAACCATTGAAGACATGGAATCCGTCCGCCGCAGTATCGTCACCTACCTTACCGACAGCGGGTACGAGGTGGTCGAAGCGGAGAACGGCCGGGTCGGCCTGCAACGAATCCTGGCCGACAAGCCGGATGTCGTCCTTTGCGATTTGAGAATGCCCGAGTTGGACGGCCTCTATGTCATGGCCGAGATCGCAAAATTCCTTCCGGACACCCCGGTGATAGTCGTCTCTGGAACGGGTGAAATTCAAGACGCGGTAAAGTCGTTACGCCTGGGCGCCTGGGACTATATTATGAAGCCGATCCAGGACATGGCCCTCCTGGAGGACTCGGTCAAAAAAGCGCTGGAACGGGCAAAATTGCTCGATCAAAATCGGGAATACCGGGAGCATCTGCTTAAAACGAACCATGAACTCCAGAAAAGCCTGGAAAAACTGGAAGAGGCCAAGGCGGCCGCTGAAGAGGCCAACCGCGCCAAGAGCACCTTCCTCGCCAACATGTCCCACGAAATCCGCACCCCCATGAATGCCATAATCGGTATGGCCGATCTGCTCAGCGACACCGACATGACCGCGGAACAACGGGATTTTCTGGAAACCATCCGCCATTCGAGCGAAGCTTTGCTGGAAATACTAAACGATATCCTCGATTTCTCAAAAATCGAATCCGGAAAAATGGACCTGGAAGCCATCCCCTTCGACCTCAGAAAACACGTGGAGCGCGTCGTGGATACGGTGGCGCAACAGGCGGATACCAAACACATCGAACTGGGACTGCTGATTGCGCCGGAAACACCGGAGCGGGTTATCGGCGACCCGGGCCGCCTACGGCAAATCCTCCTGAATCTGGTGAACAATGCCATCAAATTTACCAGCCAAGGGGAGGTGACCGTCCAGGTGCTTCCCCAACCACCCGGCGAACCCGCAGCGCCCGGCGCCATCCGCTTCGAGGTTAGCGACACCGGGATAGGCGTATCCGAAGACCGGGTCCACCAGTTGTTTCAGCCCTTCACCCAGGCGGATGTTTCCATGACGCGAAAATTCGGGGGAACCGGGCTGGGCCTTGCCATCTGCCGAAGACTGGTGGAATTGATGGGGGGGACTATCGAAATGAAAAGCAGGGAAGGTGAAGGAACCACGGTATTTTTCCACGTGCCGCTGCCGGCTACCGAGGCGGAGAACATTGAAGAGGCCGAAATTGAACCGGTGGAATTGGGCGGCGTACGCGTGTTGATTGTGGACGACAACCACACGAACCGGCGTATACTACGCACCTATCTTGAACGTTGGGGCTGTCTGGTCAGCGAGGCGGCTTCAGGCACCGAGGCCCTTCACCTCATGAGGGAAATGGAAAAGGCGGGACGCCATACGCGTGTCGTTTTGGTGGACTGCCAGATGCCGGAGATGGACGGGGAAATGTTCACGAAGCACCTCAAGGAAGATCCCGCCCTGGCTTCCTCTTCCGTGGTATTGCTGACTTCTGTGGGCACGAGGAGAAACATGGAGGCACTCGCTCACATGGGGTTCGACGGCGCCTTGTGCAAACCGCTTAAGCAATCGGTCCTGCTGGACTGCCTCACCATGGTCCTGTCGCACAGACAACACCCCAAGGTAGCGGGCCCGTCCGAATTCGTCACGGAAGCCACCATGGACCGGTCCGCCCGGGGACGGTTCCGGATTCTGGCGGCGGAAGACGTGGCCGCGAACCAGAAAGTCATTCAACAGTTGCTCATGCACGCAGGTTATCGCTGTGTTGTCGTCGGCAACGGTCGTGAGGCGCTGGAAAAACTTTCCCACGACGATTTCGACCTGGTGCTGATGGATTGCCAGATGCCGGATATGGACGGCTATGAGGCCACCCGCGCCCTGCGCGATTTGGAAGGAGACAACAGGCATACCCCGGTCATCGCCATGACAGCGTCGGTCATGAAAGGCGACCGCGAACGCTGCCTGGAATCGGGCATGGATGACTATCTGTCCAAGCCCATTACCCGGACGGACCTCCACGCGTTACTGCAGCGTTGGCTGGAACCCCACGCTGCCCCCCGTTCCGCACCCATCCAGAACACGGCCGACCAGGCGGTCCCTGAACCGGGCCTGGAACCGCCTCCCGTACAGCTGGATTACCTGCACGAATATGCGGGCAACGACGCCACATTTCTCCACACTTTGATGCGCGCCTTTCTCGAGGAAAATGACCGGCATTGCGCCAGATTGATTGAAGCCATCGGCAAGGCCGATACTACGCAAATCGCTTTTGAAGCCCATGCGCTGAAAAATGGGGCGCTGACCTTAAAAGCCGACACGCTCTCCGCCCTTGCGCTTAAACTGGAGGAGATGGCGAACAAAAAGGAAGTCGCCGGCGCGGAAAGCCTGGTACAACCGCTTCGCGAGGCTTATGACAGCGTCTCCAGATTCCTGTTGCGGTATTTCTCCGAAAACCCTCTGGAAGAGGAACACTAGATGTTTCTCCGTTATTGCTCCGGTTAATCCGAAATCGCTTCCGAACTTCGACGGGCATCAGAAAACGAGGATATCCACCCGCCTGGCGTTATCACCGCCGGGGCGGAACAGCACCATATCCCTGGCTTTGTTATGGTTCAGGTCATAGGCGCGCGCGGTTCCGAAAGCGGGCATCTTGAATTCCTGCCATGGCCGGGAGCCGATAAACCGTTCGGGGTCCCCCGTATACACGGCCAGGGTATCGCTTTTACTGCCATAGGCGACATCCAGCCGCCCGTCGCCGCTGAAATCGCCGAAAGTATAAGCCACCCGTTCTCGGCCTTCCGGCGCATCCATGCTCATGCTGGTGTGATAATCCGCCTCCTGATTGAATTTTTCGCCGTCAAACAGGTGTACTTCCGCCTGGACCGCGAGTTTGCCGCGTACGAAAAAGTTGACCAGGTTTTTCACACCGAAGGGTATGCGGATAAAAATCAGGTCCAGCCGTTCATCCCCGTTGACGTCCATCACCAAGGGACTGGAAACTGCGCCGCTGGCGGAAAACACGGCATCGGGCTTCTCCGGATAGACAAAGGGTTCCCGGGCAAGGTAAACGTGCGTCTCCGCATACATGCGCACCGTGCCCCGGGTCTGGGTAATCACAATGTCGGGAAAGCCGTTGCCGTTGATATCCTTCATGGAGGCGGAAGCGTCCCACTTCTCCTCAAGATTCATCGGCAGCCGCACACGTTTTTGTTGTGACCAGGCGTCTCCGTAGGCGAAATCGGCAAATTCATCACTGAGAAAGGCCAGACCGAGCGCCTGGCGGCCTTCAAGCGTAAAGGAGACAAAATCAGGCAGCCGGTGTATGATGTACAGACTGTCACCGGAACGCATCTCGCTGACAACATCACAGGACAAAAACGCCACTTCCCGGGTTAACGTACGCACCTGGACCCCCCCGGCCACCGGGAGCAGCCACTCCTCTATACCATCCCCCTGCAGGTCCACGGCGCCCCATTTGGCGAAACAAGGCTCCCGGCTGTTTGTAGGATAGAGAGCGTTGAACCGGACCGTCTCAAGCACCGAAAATCGGCCCCCGGCAAATTGATATACGGTGGCGCCGGTGCCGTGGGCCGCCACGATTTCCCGCGGCGACTGGCCATCCACTTCGGCAGCAAAGACCACACCGGTCTCCACGGGCAGATCCAGCAGCGGTGCCGGTTCGCGGCCGTACGCGCCGGATACTTCCGCCATGCAAACCGCCAGCTGTTTGCGCGGTGGAAACGCCGTTTCATCATTGGTCAACAGGAGAACATCCCCGAGCCCATCCCCGTTCATGTCCGTTACGGACACATCCCATACCGGCTGCCCGGTTCCCACGGTATAGACGCCCGCCTCCACTTGAGCCCACAAGGCGACTGCAAGCACGAAATACCCATTCATGGTGTTTTATCCTTAATTACGGTGCCGCCCGCGGGCGGCACCACTTTAAAAAAAAGGGCGACCGCAGCTCCGCAGAAAGCGCATATTCTCAGCAACGGGCCGCCTCCGGTTCGCCGTTTGTTTTTGGGATTCGGCAGCCTTCGTGTTATAATCTGCACGATTTCAGGATGCAGAGTCAACAGACACAACTTTTCAGGGTAAGCGGTTCATATATGTGGGATAGGTTTACAGAGAGAGCCAAACATGTAGTAAGCACAGCGCGCGAGGAGGCTGTTCGCCTGAACAGCGAATATGTCCGCACGGAACACATTTTGCTGGGCCTGTGCAAGGAGTCGGAAGGTATTGCCGCACATGCTCTGGAGAACCTGGGCATTGAGGCGGAAAAACTAATCGCTGAAATTGAGGAACATGTGCAGCCGGAAGCGCCCGCCATGACCGGGGGCGAAATTTCCTTTACGCCGCGCGCCAAAAAAGTGCTGGAATTGGCCGTTGAAGAGGCGCGCCACTTCAACCACAATTACATCGGCACCGAGCATATTCTGCTCGGCCTGATCAAAGAAGGGGAGGGGAAAGCGGCCAAAGTGCTGCGGGACATGGATGTTGACATCGGCCGGTTGCACGCGGAGGTGGTCCGGTTGCTGGGCGGCCAGCACCACCAAAGCACAAATGAAGCCGCCGGCAGCCGCAAGTCACAGACGCCCGCACTGGATACCTTCGGCCGCGACCTGACTCAGATGGCCCGGGAGCACAAACTCGACCCGGTCATCGGGCGTCAATCGGAAATTGAACGCGTCATCCAGATACTCAGCCGGCGGACCAAAAATAATCCCGTCCTGATCGGCGAAGCCGGCGTCGGCAAGACCGCGATTGTGGAAGGTCTGGCACAGGCGATTACCAGCGGCGATGTGCCGGATTTGCTCCTGAACCGAAGAGTACTCACCCTGGACCTTGCCGGCGTGGTGGCGGGCACCAAGTACCGGGGCCAGTTTGAGGAACGGCTCAAGGCGGTCATGAAAGAAATCCGCCGCGCGGATAACAGTATCATTCTCTTCATCGACGAGCTGCACACCATTGTGGGCGCGGGCGCCGCGGAAGGGGCCGTTGACGCCGCGAATATTCTCAAACCGGCGCTTTCCCGGGGCGAACTGCAGTGCATAGGCGCCACCACAATGGACGAATACCGCAAGTACATCGAAAAAGATTCCGCCCTTGCGCGGCGTTTTCAGACTATCCTGGTGAACGCCCCCACGGTCGACCAGACCATCGATATTATCAAGGGTTTAAGCGACAAATACGAAGCCCATCATCGGGTAAAATTTTCCGAAGAAGCGATCGTGGCTGCGGCAAGGCTGTCGGACCAGTACATCACGGACCGATTTCTCCCCGACAAGGCGGTGGACGTCATTGACGAGGCGGGCAGCCGCGCGCGATTGTTGATCACGACACGCCCCCCGGTTCTCAAGCAACTCGCCCAGGATATCGCGGAAGCCACGAAGGAAAAAGAATGCGCCATCAGCAATCAGGAATATGAGAAAGCGGCTGCCCTGCGCGACCGCGAACGCACCCTGATCGCCGCCCTGGAAGATGCCAAACACGAGTGGGAACACAAGCGCAACTCCTCGGAAACAGTCATCTCCGAGGAAGATATCGCCTACATCGTCTCCAAATGGACCGGTGTTCCGCTGACGAAACTGGAGGAGAAGGAATCCTCACGGCTGCTCCGCATGCGCGATGAGTTACATAAGGTGGTGGTAGGCCAGGACCAGGCTATTGATGCCATCACACGCGCCATCCAGCGTTCCCGGTCGGGCCTGCGCGGCCATAGCCGCCCAGTGGGCTCATTTCTGCTCCTCGGGCCGACAGGCGTGGGCAAAACTTTGCTGGCCAAAGCGTTGGCCGAATTTCTGTTTGGCAACCAGGAAGCCCTGGTCACCATTGACATGTCGGAGTTTATGGAAAAGTTCGCGGTGTCCAGGCTCATCGGCGCACCGCCCGGATACATCGGGTTTGACCAGGGGGGCCAGCTGACCGAGATGGTGCGGCGGCGGCCGTATTCGGTCGTTCTCTTCGATGAAATCGAAAAAGCCCATCCCGACGTCTTCAACACGCTGTTACAGGTCCTGGAGGAAGGACACCTGACCGACAGCACTGGGCGCAAGGTGGACTTCCGGAACACGGTCATCATGATGACCTCCAACGTGGGCGCCCGGCGCATCGGTAAAAACACCTCGCTGGGCTTTTATCGCGACGCCGAAGAAGAGAACTACGGCCGCATGAAAGACCGCGTCACGGAAGAGGCCAAAAAGATATTCAACCCCGAGTTTATGAACCGCATCGACGAGATTCTCGTCTTCCACCGGCTCACGACGGCCGACGTGATGAAAATAGTTGAAATTCAGGTGCAAGAAGTGGTAGATAGAGTGGCGGAAAAGCACATTCACCTGGAACTGACCGAACAGGCAAAAGAATTTCTGGTGCGTATTGGGAGCAGTGAGGAGTACGGGGCGCGTCCTCTGCGGCGCGCCGTTCAGCAATACGTGGAAGATCCTTTGGCTGAAATCTTGTTAAAGAGCGAGATGATCGCTGAAACAACCATTACCGTGCAGCCCTCGGACATCGGCGACAGGCTGATGTTCACTGTGGGCGCACCGACCGCGGAAGGTTTACTCTCGTGAAAAAAAATTACGGAAAAGGCTGGTATGTTCTGACACTTACGGTGGCATTGGCATGGGCTGCGTTTCCGGCGGGAGCGCAGGAAAACGCGGCACCCACCATACGGGAAGTGCGCATTGAAGGGCTGCAGCACATCAGCGAAGCCGCCGCGCGCGCGCGCATTGAGGCGCAGCCCGGCGCCGTGTATGATGCCGCAGTGGCGGCCCGGGACATTAAACGCCTGTATGAGAGCGAATTCTTTGACACGGTCAATTCCGAAGTGCGCGAGGCCGGCGCCCAGGTCGACCTGGTCTATATCGTCACGGAAAAACGCATGATCGACGAGGTGCGTATCATCGGCAACCGCAAAGTGCGCACGCCCCATCTCCGCGCCGTGTTGAAAATGCGCGAGGGCTCGTCCTTTGAGCCGAACCTCTTCGAAGAAGAGCGCAAGGCCATCCTGGATCTCTACCAGGGCAAAGGGTACGCCAACACGTCCGTGGAAGTCGTTGCCGAGAACATCGGCCCCTCCCAGGTCCGTTTGGTTTACAACATCAACGAGGGACGCAAGGTGCGCATTCGCAGCATCAATTTCGCGGGCAATGAAAACCTGCGTTCACGTACGTTGAAAAAAGCCATAAAAACAAAACCCGGCTGGTGGTTTATCGGCGGGCGCTACGATGAAGCCAAGTTCAGCGCGGACCTGGACACCATCCTCAACGAATACGGAAATCGCGGTTATCTCGAATCCAACATCACGGGCACGGATATGGCCTTTTCCGAAAACGGGAAACGCGTGGACATCACCGTTCATCTCGAAGAGGGGCCCCAGTACAGCGTCGACACGCTGGACATCGCCCAGAATGTGGTATTTGATGACGAAGAACTGCAGTCCTCCATTGAAGTGATACCCGGCGAAATCCATGACAAAGGGCAGGTTACGGCGGACGCGGAAGCCGTTGAAAAAGCCTATCAGGACAGCGGCTATGTGGACGCCGTGGTAACGCCCCAGATCACGCTAGACAAGGAAAAGAAAACCACCCATGTGGTCTATGACATCAGCGAGGGCGATCTGAAGTATTTGCGCGAGATACGTATCACGGGCAATGACGTCACCAAGGACGAAATCATTCGCCGGCAGATGCTGCTGATTCCAGGCGAGCGCTATGACGGCTCAGCCGTGGATGAAAGCGAAAAACGCATCAACAATACGCGCTTCTTCGAAAAGGTGCGCATCACGCTGGACGAAACGGACGACGAACTGTTTACTGATTTGCTGGTCAACGTTGAGGAAGGCAAAACGGGCACCTTCAACTTTGGCGCGGGCTACAGCACGGAAGACCGGCTGGGCGTATACTCCGAGGTTCGCCTCAACAATTTTGACCTGCTCAATTTTCCGACGTTCTCCGGCGGCGGGCAGCAACTGCGCCTGCGTGTGCAGGTCGGCGACCGGCGCGACGAATACAACCTCAGTTTCACGGAACCGGAGTTTCTGGGCTATCCCCTCTCCTTCGGATTCGACCTGTTTGACGAATCCTACCGGGTACGGGGCGCCGCCCGCTACCGCGAAGATACCCGCGGCGGCCAAATCCGTTTCGGTAAGGCATTGTCCCCTTACGTGACGGTTCAAACGGCCCTTCGCGTCCAGGAAACGGACCTGAGCGAACTGGACTGGTATGTCCACCCGGAACTCAGGCGGCAAGCGCGCGAATCCACCACCGTCGCGAACAGCTGGCAGATCGAGCGCAATACGTTGGACGCGCGGTTCGACCCGAACTACGGATCCCTGCACATTCTTGCGGCGGAGGTCGCGGGCTTCGGCGGCGACCACGAGTTTCTGCGGTTCGAACACGACTCCTCCTGGTTCCGCTCCCTGGGCGATGCCAAGAAACTGGTACTCTCCCTGCGTGCCAGGCACGGTGTTATCACCGAGTACGGCAGTTCCGACTTCATCCCGCTGCAGGAGCGGTATTATGCCGGCGGCACGAACACGGTACGCGGTTATCGCAACCGCGACATCGGCCCCAAGATTCGTGAATACTGGTTCTGGGGAGACCGTTTCGCCATCGGCGGCAACGCCCGCAGTATTTACAACCTGGAACTCAAGTACCGGGTTACCGATATCTTCAGGGTTTACACCTTCGCCGATGCCGGCGGGGTCTGGGAAGACGTCGGCGATTTCAGCCCGGGCGACATCAACTACAGTGTCGGCGCCGGTATCGGATTCAATGTGCCCATGTTCGGGCCCATCCGCGTGGACTATGGCTATCCGCTCAATCCCGGAAGGCACCAGAGCAGTTCCGGGAGACTGCACATGTCCACCGGCTTCCGCTTCTAAAAAAAGGGTCCGTTTCGCGGGCATGATACAGGTCGTATAAGGTACAGGCATCCTACCCTGTCTCCGGTCGTGATTGCATCATTTCCGGCATACATGGTATACTGCCCCGCGTTGGTTCATATGCATGCAACAACCTACCCCGCGCGCATCGGGTGTTTGTAAACGTACATCCAGCCGAACAGCGTGCGCAACGATTGAAGGAAACCTATTGTGAGTATTCAAGCAGGCTTTTCAAGATGCTGTTTAACCTTGGCTTTAACCGCAGCGATGGCGCTTACCCTGTTTCCGAGCGGGGCATTTTCCCAGGCGAACGAAGGCGGCCAGTACCGTATCGCCGTGGTGGATATGTCTCTGCTGATGGCGGAATATAACAAGCGCAAGGAAAAATACGACGAACTGCAGAAGGAAGTCGACCGGTTGCAGGTCGAAATCGATGCGATGTCGCAGCGCATTGAAAAGGCCAAGGAAGAATATGAAGCGAACCGGGCGAACATGACGGATGATGAACGGTTTGACAAACGCGCCCAGATAGAATCCGACTTCGGGCAGTACCGCAGCGAACTCGAGCGGCGTCAACGCCTCATTGACACGCAGGAGGAGCGCGTGTTGAAAGAAGTGGTGACCGATATCGAGAAAGTGCTTACGGGCATTGCGGAAAAAGAAGGGTACCACCTGGTACTGAACGCCTCGAAAGGCCCCCGGGCCAGCGTGCTCTATCACAGTGCCACCATTGACATCACCCCCCGTATCCTCGAGGAACTGAATAAGTAGTATGCCGGCTGCTGCCGGAATGCGCTTTCGGAAGACGTCACATTGGGTCTTTCACTCTGCGGCTTGGATGACCGTGCCATCCTATGGGCCCATGGTTTTTTCCTTCGAATTGCGATAGTGTCTCCGGCTACCTGCATGGATACGCATTCAAGAATAAGACGCGTTCCAAATTAAATTTTGGAACGCGTTCATCATTACCCTACAATAGTTACCGTATACACACGCCAGCAGCCATAGCCGGTTTACACGGTTGTTACAGCAGGAGAATACTCCCAGTATGGAGATCAAGGTCCGGCAAATCGCGGAACTTGTGGGCGGCACGGTGCAAGGTGATCCGGAAACCGTGATTCACGGGGTAAATGGATTACAGGAAGCCCGGCCGGGCGAAATCACGTTCGCGCGCAGCCCCCGTTATTTTGACCAGCTCCGCCTATCCAAAGCATCCGCCGCCCTCGTACCCTCCCCGGTTCCCGACGCCCCGATGGTAACGATCTGTGTGAAATATCCTGATATGGCCTTCCTGATGACGCTGAATCAACTGGCGCCTCCGCCTTCCCGCCCCCCTGCGGGTGTCCACCCCGGCGCCTGTATCGCGCCAGGGGTTCTCCTCGGAGCAGATGTCACGGTAAGTGCCTTTGTATACATTGATTCCGGGGCTGTCATCGGGGACCGCACCGTGCTGTACCCTGGCGTGTACATCGGCCCTCGTTGCCGTATTGGCACCGATACCGTCCTCTACCCCAATGTCGTGGTCCGTGAGGACACGGAAATCGGTGCCCGGTGTGTCATTCATGCCGGCGCGTGCATCGGCAGTGACGGTTTCGGTTTTGCGGACCTGAGCGGACACTGGCACAAAATTCCCCAAACAGGAATAGTTGTAATAGGGGATGATGTTGAAATAGGAAGCAATACCGCCATAGATCGCGCAACCTTCGGTGAAACGCGGGTCGGTTCGGGTACGAAGATTGACAATTTAGTTCAAATTGGGCACAATGTACAAGTAGGTGAACATTGTGCCATCGCCGGCAAAGCGGGTATCGCGGGCAGCGCCCGAATCGGCAATCATGTGCGCATCGGCGCGGATGCCGGAATAGCGGGCCATATTTCCATCGGCGACGGCGTGAGTGTAGGCGCCCGGGCCGGCGTGATGCGTTCCATACCGGAAAATAAGACGGTATCAGGATTTCCCGCCATTGACCACAGTAGGCAGCGCCGGGTGATGGTGGCGCAACAGCGCACCCCCGAAATGCTGCATCAACTGGCCAGGATCGAGCGGGATATCAAGGAGTTGAAAGACGATTTACACCATGAAACAACGGACAATCAGTGAAACGGTTTCCTATAACGGCGTGGGCCTGCATACGGGCAGCCTTACCACGGTGACCTTCAAGCCCGCTCCGGCGGACACGGGCATTGTGTTTTACAGGACGGACCTGGATGCGGCGCCGGCCATACCGGCGCTTGTGGACAATGTTGTGGACGTGTCCCGGGGTACCACCATCGGCATCGGCGATGTCAAGATCCACACCATTGAACATGCCATGTCCAGTCTGGCGGGCCTGGGCATTGACAATCTCATCGTGGAAGTGGACGCGGACGAGATCCCCGTGGGAGACGGCAGCGCCCTTCCGGTCATGAATACGCTTCTCAAGGCAGGTATCGTCGAATTGGAATCGGAAAAGCAATATATCCGCGTCGACCACCCGGTTTACTACCGCAAAGATGATGTGACGCTGAGCATTCTACCCTCCGACGACCTGCGCATTACCATGACGATCGCCTATGACCATCCGACGGTAGGTACCCAGTACGCCTCTTTCACCATAACGGAGGACGCCTTTCGAAAGGAGCTCGCCCCGGCGCGCACGTTTTGCTTTCTCCGGGAAGTGAAGATGTTGCAGGAAGCGGGGCTCATCCGGGGCGGCAGCCTGGAAAGCGCCGTCGTTATCGGCGACAACGGCATTCTCAATGACACGCTGCGTTTCCCGGACGAATTTGTGCGTCACAAGATATTGGACCTTCTGGGGGACACCTATCTGCTCGGCCATCCGCTCAAAGGCCATATCATCGGCGCCAAGTGCGGCCACGAGAAGAACGTGAACTTTTCCAAGCAGATTCAAAAGGTTTTCGCCGGCACAAGACCGGAATTCCTGCTGCGCCCTTACAAGCAGAAGGTGCGTCGCACCCCGCCCGCGCTGGATGTGAACAAGATCATGAAAATCCTCCCCCACCGTTATCCTTTCCTTTTGGTGGACCGGATTTTAAGTTACGAGCCCTTCAAAACCGTCACGGGCATTAAGAACGTCACGGTGAACGAGCCCTTTTTCCAGGGGCACTGGCCGCATATTCCTGTAATGCCCGGCGTCCTCATCATCGAGGCCATGGCGCAAGTGGCCGCCGTGCTGGTTTTCGGCGACAACGGGGAAACGAACGGCCGGCTGGCGTTTCTCATGGGCCTTGAAAAGGCGCGTTTCCGTGATACCGTGGTCCCGGGCGACCAACTGGTGCTGAAAGCGGAAATGATGCATTACCGGCATAATGCCTGCAAAATAAGGGCTTATGCGCTGGTGGACGACGCCATCGCCGCTGAGGCGGTGATGTCCTTCGGCATCATGCAACTGGAAGAATAGCCGTTCGCATCGGCAAAGGAAGACCTTTTGGCAAACATCATCTTATACAGCGCGGACTTCTGCGGCGACTGCCGCACGTTACGCGCATGGATGGACCGGGAAGGTATCCCCTATGAACACCGGGATATCCGCAAACACCCGGAGTATGCCGCGGAACTGGAGGAAAAGACCGGAAAACAGGGGGTACCCTATCTGATTATTGACGGGGAGTGGAAGCGCGGCTACGAACCGGGACGCGCCTTTACAGAGACCTTTGCCCGGTCCTTGTTCGGCCTCTAGCCTTCGTGCCGCCAGGTCAGTCCGCGGCGATGGCGTCCAGTTCCAATTCGAAGAGCAAATCGTCCCGGCAAATATCCGTATGGGCGAGAATGCCGGGGAGGCGCGGCATGCCGCGTTCGCGCATGCAGGCCGCCAATTCACCGGTATCTTCAGCGTGTTTAAAGTAGGCAATGGACCGTGAAACACTGTTCCAGTCCATGCCGCGGGATTCCAGAATGGCCTGAATAACATCCAGCGTCAGTTGAACCTGTGCGCGGATATCACCGATATGTACGCTCGCTCCGGAAGGTTCAATACTTGCGGTGCCGGACACAAACAGGCGGTGTACCCCGCCCGTGGCGAATTCCACGGCGCGGCTGAAGGCGCTTCCATATTCAAAGGAAGGCCGCTGCAGGGGCGAAGGCACTTCCACAAGGGCGGCCTTGTTTTCCGGATACGCCATCGCTATCAGTCCGCCCGTGAGCGCGGCCCCGCCGCCGTTCCAGCAGCCGATGCCCGTACTTGCCGGCACAAGCCGGTCTAACAAGTTGCGCTCCATAAAGAACGCCGTGCGCACCGCGTTAAAAACATCGTACCATTCCAGCATATCCCGGTTATAAAACCAGGTGCGCGCGACATGCGTGAAATCCATGCCCACTTCGCCCAGGGCGCGCTCCATGAGATGAAACACTTCCCGCGTCTGCTCTTTGCGGGATGCGGAACAATCTTGCGGCACGATGCCGCCCAGGCGGCAGTATTGAACGCCGTTCACACGGTAGGAAACGCCTGCCAATGTGCTGCCAAGGCGCAGCGGAACGACTTCGGGCCCTGCGATAGCCCGCGCAAGAACGCCATAGAAAGACGCGGCATGGGCCTTGCGGCCTTCCAGCCAGGTGACGGGACACGGTAATGGGCCAAAAGCATCCTGCACTACGGGCAGGGCGTCACCGGGAACGCCGAACACATCCAGCGAAAGGGGAATCGCCCCTTTCTCTTGTATGACCCGCGCCAGGCGCTGACAGTCCGCCTGAAACGCTTCCGTAGCCTGCCCCTGCACGGCCAAATAATAGTGAACACTTCCGGGGCGCTCCATGGAAACGACTTGCACATCATCATCCAGATTTTTGGTAAGCACATTCATCAATAAACTATATTCCTTAACCCCCTGGTTCTGTTGTTAAACACCGCCCCCACGGGGAAGTTCCCCAAAAACCTCAATCTCCGAAAACGCGCGACCCGACTTGAGACAAGGCTCCAGCGTTCCGTTAACACAAGATGCCACCCGGATACGCACACGGCGCAAAGGCGGCGCTTGGCCCGAAGGCAATGCGCCCCGGACCGGAACGGTCACCACAAAGCGTCCTGCGTTCTTTTCCGGACAAAGGCCGCCCTGTGCATCGCCGAACCTTTTACAGGGAAAGCACGTAGGCGACCAGGTCGTCCAACGGCTCCGCACTCAACCCGGAGGTCTTTCCATGACGGTCTTCCGTGTTGCAGGTGGTGAGCAGATCATGGAGGGTGGCGGCGCGGCCGTCATGGAGATAAGGCGCGGTGCGCCAGACCTCAACCAGTGTGGGGGTGTCCACCGGCTTGCCTTCATCCAGGCCTTTCGTAAATCCCAAATTGTGGAGTTTCAAATCGGTAAATAAGGGCTCCGGATGGCATACGGCGCATCCTGCCTGTGAAAAGACTTCTTTGCCGCGTGTCGCGGCTTCGCTCAGCGCCCCGCCTTCCAGTTGCGGGCTGGGCACCGGCTTCATAGACTTAAGATACCTATCAATGGCAACAGCGTCTTCTTCGGGCCGGACCGCGAACTGTATGTATTTGATGCCGGCACGCACGGCAAGTTCCGCCTGGTCGCGAACGCCCAGCGCCATAACCGGCGGTGTCTGATGCGACAACAGCATGCTGCGGCTGTTTTTAGGATTACCAATGCCGTCATTCATGAGATCCCAGTTCAGACCATCAACCCGGGCATCGGGATGGCAGCTGGCGCAGCTTTGCCAGTGTTGAAAACACAGGGCGGCATCGTTGAAATAGATCTCACCCTGCCGTTCGGGCGTTATTGCCTGAGCCTCGCTCAACGCGGTCTGAATAATATCACGCTTGCCCTGGGATTCCAAGGGGACTTCGGTGATGCTGTCGGAGAAATAGAGCGGCACATAGGCTTTTGTATTGTCCAGCCAGAGCGCCCGGGGCCCGATGCCGGGCAACTTAACACGCGTGCGCAGCCCCACAAGAAAGGCCAGGTTGTTCGGCACGGCGGCGGCGTCTTTTTCGTTCAGTTGCGCCAGGCGGTCGTGCAAGGATGCCCGGTCCAGAATGCTCAGTTCATGGGTGCCCGCATGGGTAACGCACAGGAAGCGCCCGTCGGGGGTACAGGCCACGGCGCTGGGGTTGGCGGCGCCCAAATCCACATCATCCAGAAGGACCGTGTTGATGAGGCGCTTCTCTTTGGCGTCCAGAATACTCAGGGCGTTGGTATTCATCCAGCCCCGTTCCAACTGCGTGGTAGGCAGGTGATACCGTCCCAAAATATGGGCCACATACACATATTCACCGCCGGGAGACGGGCAGATACCGCGCAGGGCGGTGCTCCCGTTCGGCAGCGGTACCGGCGGCGCGGCTTCCAGCGTCACCGTATCGATTACGGTTACACCCGCCGAGGTATAGTCGCCGTCGGAGGCGCCCGCCGGCAAATGGTTCGCCACGAAAAGCAGCGCACCGCCGGCGGCAAGCGTCATGGCTACCGGTTCCCGGGGAACGGGAATCTTAGAAAGGACACTATTCGTTGCGGGGTCCACTACCGCAACGGTGTTATCGAAACGGTTCGCCACGAACACACGGTCGCCCGCCGGGCTGACAACAACGGCCACCGGCGTATGACCGGTCGGCACCCGGGCAGTCACGGCCCCCGTCGCCACGTCCGCCACCAGCAGAGCGCCGTCGGACGACGCTCCGGCAATGTACAAGGTTTTCCCATCCGGAGACAGGGCCAACCCTTCAGGAGCGAGGGGCAATTCGATGCGGCGCGCCACCGTTTTCGAAGCGCCATCGAAGACGGCCACCGTATTGGAACCGTATTCCGAGACATACAAGGTGGTTCCGGCGGTATCTCCCGCCACGGCCGAAGGGGAACGGTACTGTTGCGCCATTGCGGAACAAGAAAGAACCAGCAATAAGGCCGTAAGCAACAATTCTCCGCACAAGAATTGTCGCACCATGTTATTTGGCATGAGTGTCCTGCTTTTCATCGTTACCCTTTCCAAGATTATGACTGGTCCCAGCCTGATTATGTTTCACATCCCCGAATCTGCCATCACAAGACGGGCAAATTGCGCCAAAACAGGACATCAGTATGCCATAAACAGGGCGCTCCATCAAAAAGTCTTTTCGGAGAACTCTTCCGTAAAACAGGGCGCTGTCGACAGGAAAAATCTTGCACAAGGACCGCTTATGGTACACTAGAAGAGCACGCTGTATTCTTAAATTTCATCCCCAAACCGAGAGGTCTAGTCAGAATGATGAAACTGACCAATAAAATCCCGTGCATTATCGTATGCGTGTGCGTCACAGCATCCATCGGCGCCTCGGCTGCGGACGCCCCGGACCGACTGATGACCCTGGAAGGCTTTGCCCAGCCGGAGTGCGTCGTTGTTGATCCGGAAAGCGGTGCCGCCTACGTCTCTAACATAAATTCCAAGGAAGAAACATATTGGCAGGACACGGAAGCGGGCTTTCTGTCACGGTTGAAAGCCGACGGCTCCCTGGACACACTCAAATGGCAGGAAAGTACGGTGGAATTCCCCATCCATCAGCCCAAAGGCATGTGTATTTTAAACGGCACTCTGTATGTGGCCGACAATACGCGGGTCCTTTCCTTTTCCCTGCCCGATGGCAGGGACAAGGCCGTATACCCCGTTCTCGATGCGCAACGTCTCAATGACATGGCGGCGGGTGAAGGCAAGGTTTACGTAACCGATGTCGCCTCCGGCAAAATAGTACGCCTGGACACGAGCGGCCGGGGCAATCATGACGTTGTGGCTCGCATTGAGGGGGTAAACGGCATCACGCTTCGGGATGGCGCCATGTATGCCGTGTCGTGGACCCGGCATGAGGTATACGGGCCTCCCACGGACGGTTCACTCCCCCCTGTGCCGTTCGGGCTGGCCGGGCATTTCACCAACCTGGACGGCATAGAAACCCTTCCGGACGGCCGTTTTATTGTCTCGGATTTTACAGGCAATAAAGTCGCAATCATTTCCGCCGACCGACGCACCGTCAACACGCTTTGCACCCTCCCCACACCCGCCGATATCGGTCTTGACCCGGGCGGCAACCGCCTGTATATACCACAGATGAACAGCGGCACCGTCGTTCTCCTCGCCTTGCACCCGGAAGGTGAAGCAACGCCCCTTTCTTCCGTGCGAGACCGCGAATTTGAGGAACTTAAACGCCAGATTCAGGACCGTCCGAACTGGGATAACGCGCGTCTTGCCCGCGAGGCCCATCGTCCCGAGGCACTGGTGCTGGAATCGGACCGCACACCGGTGGACATTGTCTGGCGCCGCACAAAGGCCCTGCTGGAACACCTGCGTTCCCTGGAAAACGGCCCCGATTTGACCGAAGAGGCGACGGCTTTGGACCGGCTCCGTCTGTCCGTGACCGAAACCCGGGATGAAGCCGCCCGGCACGCCCTGTTTCACGAGATTTGCGCCCTGCGACGCCAAATCGCCTTTTCAAATCCCCTGCTGGATTTTGACCGTATCCTGTTCCTGAAACGGCACAAGTCCATTTTTGAGCATATGTGCGACCAGTATTACGGCATCACGGCGCGCCCCGGCGGCGGCATGTATATTCTTGAAAACGCCTTTAGTGACGCGCCCCGGGCGCGGGACCTGCTCGCCGATGCCGTGGTGGAAACGGGACGCCTGCAGGGGCAACACCTGCGGGGGGGTACGAGCCCGGCAACGCTTTCCTATGACGGCGAAGGCGTACTGACCGAATCAGGCGACCCGGGCGGCGGCGCGTTTCTTTCGCCGGACCTGTCCTATGACGGAAAACAGGTCTTGTTTTGTTATGTGGAGTGCCGGGGCGACCCCCGCCACCAGTACCGCCGGGAGGAACAAGGCAACTATTGGAGTGAGCACTGGGACCCGGGCCGGGCTTACCATATCTTCAAGGTGAACGCGGACGGCACCGGCCTGACCCAACTGACGGACGGCACGTGCAATGACATTCATCCCTGCTGGCTTCCCGACGGGCGCGTGGCGTTTGTATCGGAGCGGCGAGGCGGATTTCTGCGTTGCGGGCGGGTGTGTCCCACCTATACCCTGTACCAGATGCACGCCGACGGTTCCTTCGTCCGCCCGCTCAGCTACCACGAGACTCATGAATGGCTGCCCAGCGTGGACCACCACGGCATGATCGTGTACACGCGCTGGGACTATGTGGACCGGGACAGCGACATCGCGCACCACTTGTGGCTAACCTATCCCGACGGGCGCGATCCGCGTGGCCCCCACGGCAATTATCCCCGCCTTCGCGAACTCCGGCCCTGGATGGAAATGTCCATCCGCGCCATTCCCGGCTCTTCCAAGTACATCGCCACGGCGGCGACCCACCACGGGCAGCATTTCGGCTCACTGATTACCATTGACCTGCGCCAGGAAGACGACGCTTCCACGGGCCAGATTCGGCGCATCACGCCGGAAGCCATGTTCCCCGAGGCGGAATCGGCGCCGGGAGTGCCCCACACCCCGCGCGGCAAAGGAAACAACGGCCAGGTCTACGGCACGCCCTGGCCGCTCAACGAGGATTTTTACCTGGCCGTGTACGATCCGGGGCAACAGCACCATGACCTGTACCTCGTGGACAGTTTCGGCAACCGGGAACTCCTCTATCGCGACCCGGACATTGCGTGTTCCAATCCGGTCCCCCTGAGACCGCGATCTGTGCCGCCGGTCATTCCGGTGCAAACGCGCTATGCCGACCCGCCGCAGGAACAACCGGACACGGGCACGATTGCCGTCATGAATGTCTATGATTCACTTCGTCCATTTCCGGAAGGCACCCGGCTCAAGGAATTGCGCCTGATACAGCTGTTCGCCAAATCCACCCCCCATCCCGATGACCCGTGGGTCGGCGCCGGCGACCAGTCCGTGGCCCGGGGCTCCCTGGGCACGGTTCCCATCGAAGAGGACGGCAGCGTGTATTTTGAAGCGCCCGCCGGCGTCAGTTTTTACTTTCAGGCCCTGGATGAACGGGGTCTCGCCGTGCAGACCATGCAATCGGACACCTATCTTCATCCCGGCGAACACCTGTCCTGCACGGGCTGCCATGAGCCCAAACAACAATCACCGGCGCTCCCGCCCCGGTCGCCGCTGGCCCTGCGGAAACCGCCCGCCAAACTGACACCCGAACCTGACGGGTCCTACCCCTTGCAGTTCTCCCGGCTGGTGCAACCCGTACTTGACGCGCACTGCCTTTCCTGTCACGATACCGGCGGCGACGCGCCCTGCCTTGCCGGGGACGTCTTTGTAGAAAATGGATGGTCGCAGGCCTTTAGCGGGCTGAAACCTTTCGCCTGGGCGTTGCACGGCGGTAATTTTGTCGGGCTGCAGCGCAACAAGACCTCCTACAGCATTCCGGGCAAGGTGGGTGCGCGGGCCTCCAAACTGCTGGGCCTGTTGGAATCGGGACATCACGGCGTGGAACTCTCTCCGGAAGAATGGCGCAGGATTACCTTGTGGCTTGATGGCAACAGCATGTTTTACGGCGACTATCACGATACAGTCGCGCAGGCCAGGGGCGAACGGGCGACCCCCAGACTGAAGTGACTGTCTACAGCGCATGCACACCAGCATCCGCAGTACGACGCGCATGCGTCATCTCTATGCACAGTTTGTTCATGGCACAAAGATACTCCTGTGGCGCTTTGGGCATGCGCGAACAAATGCCATACTTACGTGCCTGGACAATCGCCAAAATCAAGGTGGCGAGCAGGAAACCCCTCGCGGGGTGTCCCTGCTCACCACTTTCGTTTCTACGGCTTTTCCAGAATAGCGACTTGATTACAAAATGCCTGAAAATAATGGTGGTGCGTTAGCGATAACCCTACTGCTTTGGCAAGATTTACAAAGCGTTTCCGATTATAAATCACAATATGTTGATCAAGGGCCGACTTGGCAAACAGCCGCATTGCCGCACCCAGAGGCAACACGATATCATTTCCTAAAATCGTTGGCGTTGTAATTGCAACGATACCTCCGGGTTTCAGGGCACGCACAACGCCTTCCATGACAAATTTCTGATTATACAGATGCTCAATTAATGCAAGCATAAGCACGCAGTCAAAAACCCCTTCCATAACGAGTTCGTCCTTATCTAAATCACATTGAACGAATCTGGCCTCGGGATATGTTTTAGATAGTCTTTTAACCAGTGAGGCCGATTTTTCAACACCACAATAGCCGGTGATGTTGGAGCCGTAGTTTGTTAACACAGTCGCATTCTGACAGCCGAGTTCCAAGACATGTCCCTTTATATAAGGGGCAATTTCTCCATAACGTTTACCGGCCATATATTTTGAGAGAAGTGCCACGAAGATTGCATCCTCCTGATTGTTTATCCGCTGAGATGAAACTGATAATGGGATTTAGCCGTTTGTCGGTCTTAGTTCCGTGCATTTGTCATCACCGAGTTCTACCGACCGTTTTTTTAGTTTAGAGCCTGCGTCAAAAAGCCGCTTTTTGTCCGTACTTCGGTGCAATATTGCCACACACCTGCCGAGAATTTAAAATATATTGGGGCGGTCGCATCCTTATACGCACGATCTGAGTTATCTGTTGAACGCGTTGGAACAAGAGGGTGCCGAAGTGGCATCGTTTTGGAAATTTCCAGATAGGAGCAGCCATGCGGTTCGTTTTCGTTATGAAAGTTTTCCAGAAGGCGAGGAAAACTTGGAGGAAGTGATATTGGTAAAAGATAGCACGTTGTTAGTTGGACATGTATCCGGGCTCCTTGGATGCAAGTGACTGCTTCTCGTCTTTCCGGAATACTCCTATATTTTTTGCGGGGAGATTTCGTGCAGGTCCCGCTCCGACTTGATATGGAACACGTGGATTTCGTGGAATGCCAGGAGGGCTGCCGCTTCCTCGTAACCCTTTCCCGCGTCAATCAAAAACACGGTGACCTTGAAACCGGACTGTTTCATCATGGCGAGGGTAAGGGCGAGGCGGTCGGTCACCTGTCCGGTCACGGGCAGGAGCGTGGCATCGCGCGGAAGCGTGATGAATTGGGCCATAATCAGCTGGCACAGGTCAAGCCCGTGCCCCGGCAAGACCCTCGCCAGGTTCTCAATAATCTTCCGGCCCTGTTCAGTGGTCCGGCAGGTGCTTACGGTCAGGGGGCTGATACGGGAGGATTCGTCTTCGCCGCTCAACACGTCATTCATCGCGAAGCGGTTGCCGACCTGCACGCTGGCGGTTTCATACCGGGCAACTTCCGCGGCGTCGCGGGCATTGGTCAAGAGCCCCACCTGCTCCCCCGACATCTGAAGCAGGTAGGCAATGGACGCGGCCGTGGTTACGGCAAGTTCCATGCGGTATTCACGCTTTTCCATGACAAAACTGTCTTCATGGAAGTCGAGGATAAGGGTCCCGCCGGTAATGCTGGTGGGCTCGAAGGTTTTCACATGCAACTCGCCTGTGCGGGCGGTCGCCTTCCAATGAATGGTATTCAGGGGATCGCCGGGCACGTATTCCCGGATGTTATTGATGCGGGTGGGATCGGCATAGATGCGGTTGGTCAGGCGCACGGGGCCCTGGGGACGGCGCGCCGCCACGGTGAAGGTTTCTATATAGGCGATTGTGGGCAGCACGGAGACATAGTCCCGGAACCTGCCGGTCCGGAACCGTTTGTGCAGGCCGAAGAAGTCCCCGGATTCATACAGCACCGGGCCGATGCGATGGTAGCCGCGCCGCGTGCAGGTAACCCGGTACTCCAGGCTGATGGAGCGGCCGGGCATCAGTATGGCCAGGCGTTTGTTGGGCCCTTTTCGCGGAAAATCCGAGGGATGGTAGTCTTCTATGAAAATCCAGGGTATGGGCCAGCCGCGCCGGTTGGTTATCCGAACGGTAACACCGACATCTTCCCCTTGCCAGACCTGGAGGCGGTCGGTCGTGCGCTCACAGTCCAACCCAGCGAGCCAGATGTAGGAAGTACCATGCGCCGCGATCAAGAGCAGCAGAAAGGCGTAGACGCTAAACGCCATGTAGGGGCTTTGAAGGAAGAAGGCGGCGCCGAGGGCCGCCAGGGACACGAGTATCACGGCCGCGCCGCGTTTCCAGGCGCGCCGTTCTTCCGACAGACAGCCGGCCTCCCGTGAACCTTCAGGCTTCATGGCAGTCCGCCTCGCACTGAAAGACGTCACCGAAGGCCCGGATAAACCGCGCCATCACTTCTTCCATGTCCACCGCCCGGCCCAGCAAGCGCGCCAGGCTTGTCACCGGTTTGTCCTGAATGCCGCACGGAATGATGGTCGTCCAATGGGTTTCATCCGGACCGACATTCAGGGCCAGGCCGTGCCAGGTAATCCAATGGCGCACACCGATGCCGATGGCGGCCACCTTGGCCCCGTTTACCCACACGCCGGTATATCCTTCCATCCGCTTTCCGGATACGCCATATTCATACAGCAGCTGTATCAGCGTCTCCTCCAACGCGCGCAGGTACCGGTCCACGGAAGGGCTCCATTGATTCAAATCAAGCACGGGATAGGCCACCATCTGCCCCGGGCCATGGTAGGTGACATCACCGCCCCGGTCCGTCTCCACGACCTGGATACCCATTCGCTCCAGCGTTTCCGCGTCGGCAAGAATGTGTTCCGGCCGGGCACGCCTGCCCAGCGTGATGGTAGGCGTATGCTCCAGCAAAAAAACCGTATTCGGCGCGCCGCCCGCGGCCAGGGCATCGCGCGCCGCCTGCTGCCGTTGCAGCATGGCTGTGTATTTCACGGGGCCGCCGTATTTTATAAAACGAACCTGCCGGGACATGGTGGGGATTTCCGTTGACCGTATTGACCTTATTGACCGAGTTGACCGGATTACGAAAGAGCGGTGCTTTCCCATTGCCGCAGTCCGAAGCGGGACAGGTAGATGGGCAGCACCTGGAAGTCCGGGTTCAGGGACGGCACCGCCTGGATGAAGGATCGCTTCTGTTCATTTTCGGGGCCGCACAATATGGTCACAGAGCCGCCTTCGCCGCCCGCGCCGTTCACTTTCCAACCGATGGCACCATATTCGCGGGCGAGGGCGAACACGGTCTCGGCGTCCGGGGAAACCAGCGCCGGATGCAACGCCCGCTGGCCGTCGGTGTTATCGATCATGGCCCTCCCGAACGTCTCGAAGTCACCCCGGTACAGGGCGTTCTTGGCGTTTTGCGCGGCCTGCCGTAACGGTTCCAGGGCGGACTTGTCGGCGTTTTGCTTTTCAAAGTTCGCGATAACGCGGCCATGCACTTCGCTGGACGAATGGGACCGGCCCAGGTAGACCAGCACCAGGCGCCGCTCCAGTTCCCACCAGACCCGGTTCGACAGCCAAATCTGTGAAACGGACGCGTGGGGATATTCGAACATGTCAATATAACAGATGCCGCCGTAGGCGGAGCAGAGCTGGTCCTGGATGCCGCATTGCAGCCCGAGTTTCTCGGTCTCGACGCGCTGCGCGAGCGCGGCAATTTCGTGGGGCGTCAGGCGTCCCGGCGTCAACAGGTCCAGCGCGCCCAGCAGCGCCACGCTGATGGCGGCCGACGTGCCCGTCGACCCGCCGGGCGGCGCGTGGGAATAGAGGTTCACCTCGAGGTCTACATCGTCCGGCACCTCCATGATATCGAGGCAGGCTTCGAGCAGCGGGTGCTTCTCGTATTCAATGGGCATCGGCACGGCATAGCGCTGCCCGAAGTTCTCCGCATTGATGATAATCTCGCGCGTCCTGCCCCGCGCGCTGCGGACAAAAATCTGGGTCTCCGCGTAAGGGTAGACGCCGATATTCAGCACCGTGCCGCGGCCCGCGAACCAGGTGTCGGTCCAACCGCCAAGGTCGCAGACCCGGATGGGCGCGGTGGCGTTGATGATCCGTTCAGGCGCATTTGTCATAGCCGGTCACTCCCGTTTTCTGGCCGCGCGTCTTCCGAAACGCCTCGGCCTCCGGGCAGCATGGCCCGGGCAACCGCCTTCATCTGCCCCGGCGTCACCACGCCGAAGGCAAGGCACAGCAAGGTGAACAGCGCGGGCGCCGCCAGGCGCCCTACAAGGCTGTCATTACCATAGTACAGCGGCAGGGCCGATAGCAAGAGCAGCGCGGCGGGCTTGAGACAGTTCCAGGCGCGCACCGGAATACCGGCACGGTGGGTACACAATGCCAGGAGCAGGTAGCCACCGCCCTGCGCGGCCACCGCCACCCAGGCCGCGCCCGCCATGCCGAACCGGGGAATCACCGCGATGTCGGCCAGCACCGTGGCCGCCATGGCCGCCATGTTCACGAGGGGCACCGCGGTATTGCGCCCGAGGGCAATGAGCATCTGCGCCATGAGCCCGGACTGCAGGGCGAGGCTCGCCGACACCAGCAGCAATCCCAGCACTTCCGTGCCGCTCAAATAGTCCCGATTGAACAAGAGCAGGATAATCGGCTTCTGCACCGCCGTCATGAACAGGGCCGCGCCGTATCCGACGAAGGCGGACAGGCCCACGGCATGATGCAGAACGCGCCCCGCCCCGGCCGCATCGCGGATGCTTATCAGGCGGGAGATGTGGGGCAGGTAGGGCACCAGCAGGGCGTTCATCACCCGGTTGACGATGACGGGAAGCCGCTTAATCATTTCATACACGGCGGCATGGGTCACCCCGGCGAAGGCGGAAACAAGCACCGTGTCAAAGCGCTGGTTGAAGAAGTTCATCACCTGGTTCAGATACAGGGGCGCACTGAACCGGACGCTCTTTTTATAGGCCGCCCAATCGGGCACGGGACGGCCCGCCTCCCCCAGTCCGAACCATAACAGGAGCAGGGCCACCCCATAGGAGACGGCCATGGCGAAGACCAGGACGTGCAGCCCCCCGCCCAGGCGCCAGACCGTCACGTATACCAGCGCCACCTGGGCGACGGACGCAAGGGCGATACCCCCGGCCCGCCAGGCGTAACGGTCCAGCCCGGCAAGCATGGCAAGAATGACATCGCGCAGGCCGCCGATAATGAACAGCAGCGGCAGCAAGTGCAGGCCGCCGTGCACGCCGAGCCAGGCGGGGTCCGACATGAAGTGTTCGGGATGCCGCACCGCCGCCTGGACAAGCACGGCGAGCGCTCCCAGAACAAGCAGCACCAGCGTTTGCCCCGCCAGCGCGCTGCCGATAATCCGCCTGCGCCCGGCGGAGTCCGCCTCGGCCACCAGCTTCGGCATGGACGCGGCAAGGCCCAGGCCGGACGCGTAAATGATGAAATCGGAAGCCACCAGCAGCAGGGAAAACACCCCGACCGTTTCCCGGTCCAGCGCGTTGGTGAACAGCTTGCTGGTGACCAGCAGGGCTGCCATGGAAATACATACGCTCAGCGCGGACAGGAACGCGCCCCTCACCAGGGTTCCCAACCCCGCCGGCCTGGTCGTATCCAGTAGTGGCCTGCCGCTATTCATGGCTCAGACTTTCATGCATCTTTACAATAAAGGCGCCGCTCCGCGCCTTCACCGTAGAACAAGATAACAAGGCATGTCCCTTTATTATTCTACCGTCCTGAAATCGATTTTGCCCAGGTCCACGGCATCCCCCCACACGCCGTCATCGGCGGTATAAAAGGCGAAACTCAGGTGATAGGGTATGGGCGGCACCTCCATGGGAAAACGCAACAGGACGAAATCCTCTTCCGGCCAGTGCGTCGGCGCCGGCGTGGGATCAAAATTCCAGCGAAAGAGGCCGCTCCGGTCTTGCTGTGCCTGGAAATGGGTTTCCATAAACTGGGGCTCAACAATGCCGCGGAACAGCATGCGGTAGTTTTTATCGGGCCTGTTGCGAACGTACAGAATGAACTGCAGCACATAGCCTCCGTGGGGATTTTTAAACACCGCAGCCCCCCGGAACTCCACGTCATCGTTTATTTTGACGGGATGGCCTATTTTGTCAAAGAGCGCCCGCATCCTCGCGGTGAGGGACTGGCGCAGGCCTTCTTCCATCCCTTGATATGCCGCCGAATAGCGGCATTGATAGAGCTGTTCCGGGCCCAGTTTCCAGATGTCCGCTTCCGTTTCCACGCGGGGCGGCGGGTTCTCCTCGTTGCGCGCCATCAACACATAGTCCATGGCAGGGACCATGCCGAAGCGTTTTTCATGAAACCGGTCTATGACCTCAAAACCCCTGCCGGCCAGGATGCGTTGCCATTCCCGGTCTTTCTCGGCGCTGATGCCTTCCGTGGTATAGGCCACGTAATCCACGAGGCTCAGGACGGGACGCACGCTTTCCATGTCCTTTCCCCAGCCGTAATGCCTGAAATTGCGGTAGGGCGCCAGTTCCGGGGGAATATCGTTCCTTCGGAAAGGGTTTCCGCCAGTGTCGTCCAGCCAGAAATGTTCCTCGTCCAGGATCATGCCGCGAATGTTCAGCCTCGCATAAGGGGCCTCGATGCCGGAGAAAGGGCGTTCCCGCTCGGCTTTGAGCATGGAGAAGAACAGACGGTCCTTGAAATTCTCCCGGGTCGGCGCTTTCATGCGGCCGTAGGCACTCGACGCATGCAGCACCGGCTTGTAGAAATACAAGCCCGGATCGTTATAGACCGCCTGATATTTCTTGTCAAGGATTACGGGGACTTTGGCCTCGGCAATCGTACCATAGGCATGGACGGTGAGATTGCCGTACTGGAACACAAGCAGGGCGGTGTACAAGATCAGGGCGGCCAGGCGCCCCTTGCCTTTCGGCAGGGCGAACACCGGCAGCGCGGAAAGCACCGCCAGCGCGGGCAATGCCTGCATGGCATACCGGGGCGTCCCGAAGTTAAGCACCAGCGTAAGCAGGACGTAAGAGCCCAGTAACCAGCTGAGCAGTACCCATGCGGTAAACCGCCGCCGGAAACGGGGCACCACCGGCACAAGAACCATACCCAGCAGGCACAGGAGGAACATGGGCAGAAACACGGCGTTGTTGATGACAAACACAGGGTAACGAATCCAGCCCACCTTCCTGTTCAAGAGTAGTCGCCAGCCCCCGCCCCCCTGTTCCTTCGGGGCTGCGGACGGTGTTTCGGCTTCTTCCGGCGACGGTTCCTCGGATTTTGGGCGCCCGGTGGCATCGGTCACGCCGCCGTCCTCTTTTTTTTCCCCGCCGTCCGCACCGATGCCCGATTCCTCCTCCTGCCCGGAAGCGGTATAGGCGAGTATGGCGAGGGGGGAGCCTGAACCGCCCTTATGAGGTTTCATCCAGTGCTGGTAGAACTGGCCGCCGTGGGCGATATACCAGGGGCTGCACACGGCAAAGGTGATGATCAGAATCAACAGCGTGTTGAGGGCAAGCTTTGCGAGTCCCAGTTGATTGAAACGCAGGGCGCCTTCGTTCCGTTCAACGAGGAACGCGGCCGCCATAATGAAGACCACGAGGCTGGGAATGAAATAATACAGGACGACCGTGGTGCGCGTCATCAGCGCGAGCCCGTTCAGCAGGCCGTAGACGGCCGACCAGCGCACACTGGAAAACCGGTCGGCTTTCAACAGGGCATACATGACCCAGACCACCAGCGCCATGGACAGGAAATCGGTCATGAAATACCGCGACGAGGCGTAAATCATGGGCGTCAGGCTGAACACCAGCGCGGCGAAAATCGCCTCCCGTTTTTCAAGAAAGCCGCAGGCAATCAAATAAACACCGCCGATGGCGGCCAGGAATGCCAGCGTGTTCACAAAAGCCAGGCGGTCGACGCCGTACCCGATGGCACGGGTCAGCACCGCGCCGGCGACATGCAGCAACGGCGGATGCACAGGGTTGCCCACATCCGCCTTGATGCGGGCGAGGGCCGACAGCCGCGCGCCCGGGCTGCGGTCGCCCGTGTGCGGAAACATGGCCTTGTAGTAGTCCCGCGCCATAATCATGTGCGTTTCTTCATCGGTGCTCACGGCATGGTTGTCCGCGGAGAGCCACCAGATATTGGCGCACAAATGGAAACACAACAGCAGGAGCAGCCAGCCCCGGGGTGCGGCAAAAAAAGAGCCCGCCCCGGCCGGCAATGTTTTGAAAAAATGCATAACTTCCACCACGAGCGCAAAAAAAGGGACAGACTACGAAATAGCCTATAGCGGCAAAAGACGTCCATGCTTCGTTACGGATGGCTATTTCGTCATCAGTCCCTTTTTGCTCCGTCTTTTTGTTTGTTTACCAGTGCCATGGGCCTTTTCGACGAGACCAGGGAGTCTGGACCTATTATACGCGCCGTTTTCAGGGGGTTCAACAGGCGGCGGAAAGAATCATTCCTCAGCCGGCGTCATGGCGCCGAAATCCACCAGGCCGAGATTGATGATATTGCCCGTGATTCCTTCGCCGGGCACATAGAGGGCAAACCGGACCTGGCACGGAATGGGAAACATGCCGCTGAAGAAAGGCACAATGACCACCTCATCCACGGGCCAGAGACAGGTCGGGACCGCCGGTTCCATTGTCATTTGGAATTCATGGGCCTGGCCGCTGTCATCGTTGAAGTGAAGCTTCATGTGTTCCGGCGATACGAGCCCCTGCACCAGAACACGGCAATTTTCCGTAATGGGCGCCCGGTTATACAGAAAGAGGGTATATTTATAAAAATCACCCTGCTGCCGTTCAATGCGGGCATGATAATAGTCCACCTGCTCTTTCAACGGCACGGGAGCGCCCCACGCGCCGA
>JAKJCY010000012.1:42015-48207 GCA_022706235.1 Candidatus Hydrogenedentota bacterium
AGGCACGCATGCGCTCTGAAAGGGCGGCCTGCATGTCAGGGTCGAGACGGCGAAACGCCGCGGAATGGCGCAGTTGATACAGGCCTTCCAGATCCAGCGCCTCCATGTCCGCCACAGGGTGCGCCTCCGGCGGCGGTTCCACGGTTTTCCGCGCCATCAGGCCGAACCAGCGGGCGGGCGTCATGCCGAAACGCGCTTCATGGAAGCGTTCTACCAATTCAAAGCCATGGCTCTCCAGGGTTGCCTGCCATTCCCGCTCTTTTTCAAGGGAGATGCCTTCGGTGGTGTAGGCTACGTAGTCCACCATGCAGAGCGCAGGCAAAATGGCGTCCAGGTCCTCGCCCCAGCCGTAACTTTTCAAATTCCGGTACGGCGCCAGTTCCGGCGGGATATCCCGCCTGCGAAAGGGGTTCCGGACGGCGCCGTCCAGCCAGTAGTGCTCCTCATCCAATATCATGCCGCGAATATTCAGCCTCGCGTAGTTCGCCGTTATGCCGTGAAACGGCCGCTCCTGTTCCGCTTTCAGCATGGCCAGGAACAGGCGGTCCTTGAAACTGTCCCTCATGGGCGCCTGCATGCGGCCGTAAGAGAAGGAACCATGCAGGACCGGCTTGTACGCGTAGAGGCCGTGATCGTTATAGACCTTCTGGAATTTCCGGTCGGCATACACGGGAAGTTTAAACTCGGCTGCGGCGCCATACGCATGAAACGTCAGGTTGCCGTATTGAAACAACAGCACCGCCGCGTACAACAGTTGCGCGCCCGCCCGCAGGCCGCCTTTCGGCAGCGCCAGTAACGGTAACGTGGAAAGCAGCGCCAGCGCGGGCAGCAACTGCAGGGCGTACCGGGGCGTGGCGAAACTCAGCGCCAGCGTGAGCAGGACATACGACCCCAGCACCCAGGCCAGTAACAGCCACGGCAGCGCCCGCCTTCTGAAACAGCGGCAGAACACGCATGCGGCCGCACCCAGCACGAACATGCCGAACATGGGCAGAAACACGGCATTGTTGATGATCATCACCGGATAACGCACCCAGGGAACGCGGCGCTCCAGCAGGAGGCGCCACCGGCCTCCCGGAGCGGACACCGCCTCCGGCGGCGGCGTGGCTGTTGCCGGTTTCGCTTCCGGCACGGAGTCGGAAGCGCTTTCCGGCGGAGTCGCCGCCTCTGTTTCATCCGTTTCATACCGCACCATGGACAGGGGCGGCGCGGCACTGCCCGTGTTGGGCCGCATCCAGTACCCCACAAACTGCCGCCCGTTCATGACATACCACGGGGCGGCCACCGAAACGGCCACCAGGAGCACAAGCAGCGCATTGGCCAGAAGGCTGCCTGCCGCGTCCAGCCGCGAATCAGCGCTGTCTTTGGGTTTGAAAACGGAAATGAAGCCGGCGGTAAACACGATCGCGGCCGGAGTAAAGAGATAGAGCACCCCTGTCGTGCGCGCCAGCAGGGAAAGGCCGGTTAAAGCACCGAACACCACTGACCAACGCCAGTTGTGAAATCCGTCGCTGCGCGTCAGCGCATACACGGACCAAATCACCAGCATCATGGACAGGAAATCGGTCATAAAATAGCGCGACGAGGCATAGATCATGGGCGTCAGGCTGAACACCACCGCGGCAAAGAACGCTTCCCCTCCGTCGAGAAACCGCCGGGCCAGGAGGTAAACACCTGAAATCGCGGCCAGGAAGGCCAGCGTGTTGACAAAAGCCATGCAATCCACGCTGTACCCGAGAATGCGGGCCAGTACCGCGCCGGCAATATGGAGCAACGGCGGATGTACGGGATTGCCCACGTCCGTTCTTATCCTGGCCACAGCGGCCAGACGCGCGCCCAGGCCGCGATCCCCGACTTGAGGAAACAAGGCCTTGTAATAATCCCGTGCCATCAACATGTGGGTCTCTTCATCGGTGCGGATGGCATGGTTGTCCGCGCCCAGCCACCAGAGGTTCACGCAGAGGTGGAAGCCCAGGAGCAATAACAGCCACAGCCGGGGAGAAGCGAAACAAGAGCGTATTTTTGTCAACAACATGAGCATACCAGGTCCTGATAAACATGCCGCACGGAGACACCATGCTAGGGTTAAGGTCCGACTCGTTCCCAAATTCCATTTGGGAACGCAATCTTTCTTGAAATTCTATTTCTTTTTTGCCATCGGCCCAGACGCTATATTCCAGCGCATGTCCATGGTTGCGAAGTGAAACTTCGTGGACAAGTGCGTTCCCAAGTACAACTTGGGAACGAGTCTCAGATCAGGTCAGATCGCATCAGACCAGATCGCATCAGACCAGGTCGGACAGCGTCGGACGGGGTCAGACCGCATCAGACCAGGTCGGACAAACTCGGACCTACCTTTCGCATTCAAAACCCGCACTTCTCCATCACATATGCCTTGCTGCCGTCGTTGGCCCAGGCATCGAGCTGATTGAGGTCCTTCAGTTGCTGCCCCCGGAACCGGGAGACGGCCAGGTAGCCGCAGCGCAGTTCGGTCAGGGCGGTCATGTCACTCCAGAGTTTTTCGACCTGGGCCACGGGATAGACATCCTCCTGGCCGTGTCCCCAACGGCGTTTAACCTCCTTGATGGTGACATAGGTGGGCATGCGCCGTGCCATGCGGCGCACCGCCCCGGCAATATGTTCATCGGGTCCCCTGAGATCAGCCCGGGTCAGCCCGAACTGTTCCAGGAGCGGGTCAATTTGAATCCACGTGGTCATGGAGTTGTAATAGCGCAGGCGCAATTCATCCTCTTCGCGGGGCTGGGCGAGCCCTTCCAAAAGACGCGGCCTGCCGTTGACGCGCGCGAGTCCGCCGCCCCGGTCATAGATGCGTCGCGGCGTCACCTCGAAGGTGAGCGTGTTGCCCGCCTCCAGGTGCGCGCCCAGCGCGACCGGGTCGAGGTCGGCGCCGAGGGTGTCGATGTTGTGCAGCATGAGCGTTTCCACGGCGGGATGCGCCTCCAGCACGGCGGCGAGCACGCCGTTGCGCAGCAGGTTGGGCATCTCGTACCAGTGCCCCGGCGGGTTGAAGCGCTGGACAGGCACATTGTCGGCATAGTCGCTTCCCTCGCCCTTTTCGCGGGCCCAGTCCATGAGCGCGCCGCGCACGGCCTCGCGCACCTTCTGCTTCTGCTCGTCCAGGGTTTCCTGGGGCATCTCCTCCCAGAGAAACACGAGGTCGCGCACCATGGGCACGAAGCGCTGGCTGATGGACCGGCCGGGCGAAAGGTACAACGGCCCGTCATAGCCGTAATTCCCGTTCAGGGCAAGATGCTTCTCGATGGGCCCGTGGGTCAGAAAACTGGTGGAGACGAGATGGGGAACCGGCGCGCCGTAACGCCGCGCGGCCTGCCCCGTTTTCGCCAGGTGCAGTTCCAGAAAAGAGCGGTGCTTGCCCGCCATGTGAATGAACGGGTTCACGGCCTTGATGACGCCCGCGCCGGTGGTCCAGCGGCTGCCGACGCCGGCGGCCAGCGAAAGCACGGCAACGCGCCCGCCCTTCAGCGCGGCCTCGCCCGAGGCGCGGCAGGAACCCTGCGCTTCATACCGCAGCACATCCCCGTCCCGCACGTCCTGTATGTCGGTATCGGCGGGCAGCCGGTTCCGGGCCAGGCCGATACGGCCGAGCCGCAGGTCGTCGCGCAGCTGCTCGTGCTGGATGGGATCGAAGCCGTTTGCCGCCATGATGGCGGCGGCCGTCCTGTCCCAGGCCGCCCGATCGCTTTGCGACGCGGGGTCGGCGACCCGGAACAGGTTGGCGACCAGCGCGCGCAACAGGTGGTCCCGTTCTTGCGCCGTGCCGGTGCGTGCCGCGGCCAGGTCCAGTTCGATACGCCGGAGCCAGGGCGCCTCGGCGGGATTGCGGCGCGCCAGTTCCGGCACGTGCAGCACATAATAGGCGGGCGGCATGAGCGCCTCCCCGCCGGTGCGCAGGGCGGCCCGCGTGCCCGCTTCATTGATGGTGAAATCGTACACCACCGGGTCCATGGCAAAAGGCAGCGCGTCCTCCAGCTCCCGTTTCGCATCGCCCATGATGGTCAAAACATCGTCGCGAAACGCGTCGCGCCGCGCGGGGTCCACCATCATGCACATGCCGCCGCCGGACATGCCGCCCAGCATGAGAAAGCCGTAGAAGTCATCGCCCAGCCGCTGCGCGGCGCGGTGCACAATCGTTTCCGTGAACCCGTTGGTCACCCAGGGAATGATGGTCTTGAGCGGGTCGTTCCAGTTGCGCGTGGTGCATCCGCCCAGGGCTTTGATATCGCCCGTCTTCAGCGCGTCGAGGATGCCGTCGAAAATACCGCCCATGCGCCCGCGCGCGTCCCATTCGGGCTGGGACCGGAGCAGGTATTTCTCCGTGACCATTTCCAGGATGGGCCCGACGTTTTGCGCCATGCCGCCGTGAATCAGCACGAGGGAGGCGGCCAGGCGCTCCGTAATCTCGGGATGCAGGTCGCCGTCGCCGAGGATGCGGTGCCGCGGCAGGAGCCGCCCCTTGCTGACGCCGGCCTCGGGATCACCGTCGCGCGCCGGGGCGCCCTCAATCACCTTGATGCCGGGCCAGATGCCGCCCGAATCCTGCCAGCCGCCGCCGGAACCGCCCAGCCATTCGCCGAGAATGGCGCGGGAGGCGGCCAGCCGCCGCTCCCCTTCGGTCAGCCCCCCTTCCAGCGCTTCGGTCTGGCCCGTGGCGCGCATGAGCGCGCTGATGATGCAGGCGAGCAGGTTGGTGGATACGGCAAGCCTGGACCCCTTGGGAATGTCGTTGACCCGGGTGACCAGTTCGAGGCCCATGCCGGGACGGATGACGCGGGCGAGTATGTCCGCAAGGGAATGCTCCGTGCCTTCGAAAGAAGGGGGAATAAAGCCCGACGCGATGACGCCCGCCTTGAGCAGGCTTAGGTAATCGTTGCCGAAATTGAACAGGTCGCGCAGGTCGGTGACATCCTTGGTGGTTTCCAGGTCTATGCTGGTCAGGCGCAGCAGTGGCTCGGGAATGACGCGGACCCAGGCCTCCACGGGCGGGCGCGTGGCGGTGTCGCGCCCGTACACCCCAAGGTCAACGCTGATGTTGACGACCCGGGCGCCCTCGGGATAGTCCATGCCCAGAAAAAAAATGTCGGACCAGCCGCTGTGGCTCAAATCAAGCCGCACCGGCGTGCGTTCGCGCAGGATCGGGAACAGGGCGCTGCCGGGGGCGCGGGAAACCAGCGCCGGGTGGCAGCGCAGGGGATGCTCGGCGGCATCGCCGACCCGGAACATCCACTGGTTGCCCCGGCTGGCGCGCACGCTGCGGCGCACCTGGTCGCTGAGTGTCTGGAAGGCCAGGAGGTGATACGCTTCCGCCATCGCACTGAACAGGGAGCCCGTGGGCCCGCTGTCGCCGGCCGCATGGAGGAAACAGGCGATGGCCTCCTCGAAACGGCGGTCAAGGAGCGCGGCAAAACCGTCGTACGGGACGGGCCCCGTGGCCGGAAACGCCGGATGGTCGCCGGTGTAAAAACGGTGGATGGCGTAGAGAAACAAGGTGGCGCGCACCCGCTCATAGAGGTTGTCGGCGCCCTTGCGGAAGCGTTCCAGTTCCCCGGCGCGGCGGAGCAGCGTTTCAGCGTTCATCCCGGCGCACAGTTCGTGGAACGCGCGGTCCCGCAGCGCCGGTTCCCGGCTCGTTATGGTCTGAATGAACGGGTTCACGCGCGGCATCCCGGGGCGCCCTTCCCGGCGCGGTTCGATTCGGCGAGCAGGGCGGCTATCTCGGCGAGCATGGTGTCCCGGTCGCGTCCCGCCATGCCCAGGGCGATTTGGGCGAGGAGCAGCCCGTGGCGCGCGCCGATGTCATACCGTTCTCCACGCAGTTCCGCCGCCAGGTACCGCTCGCGCCGGGACAGTTCCTGCAGCGCGGGGGTCAACTGGACGCTCCCGCCCGAAGCCCGGGCGCATTCCGCCTCGATAAGGGGAAACAGGCTGGGCGGCAGCACGTGCATGCCGAAGAAACACAGGTAGTGCCCCGCGCGCAGCCCCGGCGTGTGCAGTTCCACTTCCGCCAGGCTGACCGACGGTTTCTCGATGATTTTTTCGATGACATACACGCCCGGCATGCCCGAAACCCCCTTGCCCGACACGGTGCCGTACAGGCCGACCTGGTGCTCCCGCGTGGGATTGACCGCCGCCGCCGCGCACTGTTCGCGGCCG
>JAKJCY010000130.1 GCA_022706235.1 Candidatus Hydrogenedentota bacterium
ATCTGCAGCGCTTCCTGATGGGTCAACGGCGCCAGATAGAAACTGACATCCTTCATCACCTCAACGAAAATACCCCCCAGCCCGAACATGAGCATGGGTCCGAACTGCGGGTCCCGATGCATGCCCAGAATCACTTCGCGGCCCGGTTTGCTCATCTGCTCCACGTAAACACCGCGCAGCTGCGCATCCGGCGCGGCACGCCCTATGCGCAGCATCATCAAATCAAAGGCATCCTGCACCTCAGAACGCTTGGACAGATTAAGTTTGACGCCCCCCATGTCTGACTTGTGCAGGATGTCGGGCGACACAATTTTCATGGCCACGGGATAGCCTACGCGCTCGGCAATGATAACGGCTTCTTCAGCGCTCCGCGCCAACTGGCCGGGAAGTACATTGAAGTCGTAGGCATGCAGAATTTCCTTGGCCTCCACTTCACCCATCTCCGGCCGCCCGGTACGCATCTGGCGTGCCAGAACGCGTTCCACGCGATGCCTGTTCACGGGGAACCGGGTGACAATGCGCGGGGGACGGTTCAGCCAGGCCGCATATTCGACCATGTCTCTGAGCGCGGTGACCGCCCGCTCCGGAGAGGGGTATTCCGGGATGTTGGCCGACACGAACTTCTGCCGGGCGGAAACGACCTTGGACCCTCCCATGAAGCAGGCGAGCACCGGTTTGGTACCGTTAGCCTCCTTAATGATCGCCTGGGCGGTGGCATCCGGATCGGACATGGCCTGGGGCGTCAGGATTACCACAATCCCATGGACTTTCGGGTCGCCCATGACAGCCTGCAGCGCCATGGCGTAGCGCGCGGAATCCGCGTCGCCGAGCACATCTATCGGGTTCGCCACGCTGGCCGCGGCGGGTAGTTGCGCTTTGATTTTCTCCGCAATTTCGGGGGTAATCGGGTCGAGACACATGTCCAGTGTCTCCACCTCGTCGGCGGCCATGATGCCGGGACCGCCCGCGTTGGTGATTACCGCGATATGATTTCCCTTCGGCAACGGTTGCATGGCAAGGGCTGTTGCCGAGTCGAATAACGATTCAAAATCGTTGGCACGCACAACGCCCGCCCGTTTGAACGCGGCGCCGTAGGCGATATCCGCTCCGGCGAGACTGCCCGTATGCGAAGAAGCGGCCTTACCGCCTGCGGCGGTCGTTCCCGCTTTCAAGATCACCACGGGCTTGTACTTGGACACTTCTTCGGCAACGCGGATGAACTCGGGGCCATTGGTAATGCTTTCCAGGTAGGCGGCAATGACTTTGGTCTGTGCATCTTGCGCCAGCGCTTTCAGCAGGTCGGTTTCGGAGATATCCGCCTTATTGCCGATGCTGATGAGCTTGGCCAGGCCTACGCCGCGCCCTTCCGCCCAGTCCAGAATGGCGGTACACAACGCGCCGGACTGCGAGATTACCGAGATACCGCCCGGCAGCGGCATTTGCGCGGCGAAGGAGGCGTTCATGCGGTTTTCCGTGTTGATCAGGCCGAGGCAATTGGGGCCAAGCAGACGGATTTGACGCTTGCGGCAGAAGTTGAGCATTTCCTTCTCTTTTGCCGCACCCTCCGCGCCGACTTCCTTGAAACCGGCGGTAATCACAGTGCAGGCTTTCGCTTTCACCGCCGCCGCGCTCTCGAGCGCAGCCATTACCGCCTTTGGCGGCACCACGATAATACAGTGGTCTATGTCCGTCCCCGCTTCGCGCACATCGGGGTAGCACGGCAGCCCCAATATCTCGTCCGTAGTGGGATTTATGGGTATGATTTTCCCTTCATAGCCCGCAGCTATCAGGTTGGACAGTATGGAATACCCCACTTTACCCGGGGCCCGAGACGCGCCGATTACGGCCATCGATTTAGGATACAGCAATCCATCAAGCATAATTAGTAAGCACCCATTGCGGAAATTCAGAGGAAATCCGCCCGGTAATACACCGGTTATTTATGGTGAAGATTTTAAACACAACCGGCCCGGTTGTGAGGGGAAGCAAGGCGCCCATGCGCCTTGACAGGTAACATAACATTTTTCGCCCCCTCGTTTCCAGTTCATCCAACCTCCAGCAACGATCCTCCGGCGAGGGTATAGCGTCCACTGGAGGGCCAGGATTCCTGTAAAAAAAAAGCGGATCAAGAACGAATGCTATTTGGGCACACCCATTGACGGCACAATGGGTGGAAGCGTGTTATCGAATTCAATACGCAGTTCGGCTTCCATGGCGGCCTCGGTGACATCGTTCACCACCTCAATAGGCGCCCTTGGATGTTTGCGGATAACGACAGTAACCCGGGCGCCTTTTCGAAGGTCAAAAAAGCGCTCGCGAAGATCATCCACCGAAATAATCTCTCCATCGGAATGAAGGCTTCCCGTCTGCCCTATGGAAACACTGATTTCATTTTGATTGTTCAGTAGTTTGCTTTTCACCCTGTCCAGGGCGCTCTTGTTCATCTGCCTGTTCGTGGCGGCGATTTCTTCATCCGCCCGGGCGATTTCAACGGATTCCGGCATGGTGCTTTCGTCCACGATGGTCGTGGTAATAAAAATCAAGAGCGTGCTGTTCTGGGATGCCCGATTGGGGCTGTTAAAGAGCCGCCCGATAATGGGGATATCACCCAGAATGGGCGTGCGGGTCGTGGAATGGTCCGCCCGGTCACGTCTCAACCCGCCCAGAACGATAGTATCGCCCGAATTTACACGCACCTGGGTATCGGCCTGCCGGATGGTCTTCTCCGGCACGGTCCGGGTGAGGTCGTCCACCACCACATCCTTGTCCGTGTAGGTACTGTCCTCTGCACTTATATCAAGCAGTATGGTGTCGTCTTCCGTCACACGGGGCAGCACGGATAGAATGGTGCCCACATCAATGAATTCAACCCGGCTGGTTCCCGTATTATAGCGCCTGTAGTTGTCATCTGTATCATTGCCGTAATAGCCGCCATAGCCGCCGTAACCGCCATAACCGCCTGTGGATGACACATACGGCACCTTGGTGGCGTTTTCAAAGATGGCCTCCTCGCCGTCCTGCACGGTAACCCGGGGAGAGGAGAGGACCGTGACCTTTTTCTTGCTGTCCAGGTAATCAAGCGTGACGGCAAGGTTGCGTCCCACATAGCGGTCTATTATGGTCTCGCCCGTAATATCTTCCAGCAGCGGACGCACAATGGCGCCGGAATCATTCACCTCAAGCGCCCCGTATCGCGGTACGGCATAAGGCGACCCTCCGGCGCTGGCGATCTGCCCGCTGCCCGAAGCCGTGGCGGGCGCGCTGGCGCCCGAACCGCCGTGCATGGCGAAGGGGGAACCGCCCACATTGGCGAAGGTAGACCAGTTGACATTGAAGGCGCGCTCCACGTCCGTGGAGACTTCCACGATATGGGCTTCAATAAACACCTGTTTACGCTTCACATCCCATGTGGTAATCAACTTGTCAATTTCATCCAGACGACTGGGCAGGCCGGTGACTGTAACCTGGTGCACCTCTTCCTGGACTACAATCTGGCCCATTTCTCCAGGAATATAGGCCTCGATTTGGTCGGCAATGAAATCCGCATCAGCATATTTGAGCACCCAGGTCCGCGTATCGAGTTCCTTGTCCAGGGTTTCTATGATGGAGGCGATTCTTTCCACGCGGGCAGGCAGATCCGTGACAATAATGGAGTTGTACCGGGGATCAACCTGAATAGTCCCGCGTTCGGTCAACATGGCCTCGATGCTGTCCACTACATCTTCGGAGTTGACATTTTGAACAAAGAAGGTGCGGGATAACACAGGCTGGTCCAGCCTTTCCACCGCTTCGCGCATCTTGTCCAAGATGGCCGGGGAATCCCATACAAAGATCTGGCCCGTGCGCACATCGGCCAGCACGCTGCCGCTGGGCGACATGAACGAGGCCAGCACGGCTTCAATATCAGAGACTTCCGCGTGTTGGATAGTAAACTCGGCTTTCTGGAGGGGAACGTCAATTTCCTCCACAATCCGGACCATTTCCTGGATATTGTCGTCGGTATCCCAAACGTAAATGTTGTTGGTTCGCTGATCCGTGATAGCACGCCCGGTGGAGGAAAGCAGGGAATTGATCATCGATTCGACATAGGACACATCGGCAAAATTCACCCGAAATTCATGGGGTTTCTTTTTGCCATATTCCCGGTCGAGGTATTCCTCTTCCGTCATGACCCGCAGAAACTTCAGGTCCTCGTCAAATTCATAGAAAATCTTGTTAAATTTCAGCACTTCAAGGGCTTGCTTTGGGGTGACGTCGAAAATCCAGAAACGCAGTTCCACATCCTCCAGGACAGGGGACATCACCACGTTCCAGTTCGTGGCCATATTGATGGCTGCCAGGAATTCTCCGAGGGGCATGGGGCCTTCCAGGGTAATTTTTTCACCGGCTTCGGGCACCTCCTTATATTCCGGTTCCCGTTCTTTGATCGGTTCAAAAGTCCCTTCCCCGGTCATAGTGACAGCGCTTACGCCGCCCTGTGTAAATCCCGCACCCGCAGCGCCTCCCACCGCACCCGGCGCACCGGCAAGGCCTGGAGTAGTTACTCCCGGGACACCCGCAGCCCCCGGCAAGCCGGTTGCGCCGGCAGCGCCGCCCGCCGACGCTCTGCCGCCTATGGTTCTCGGCCCCCCCCCGCCATCTCGCGCCTTGGGCGGCTCTTTGCCCGGCCCCGAGTCCGCGGCAGCTTTTTCCGCCGGGGTCTTTGCGTCCGTCCCTTTGGAGGTGGCTGGCGTAGAAGAGGAACTTCCAAGGCTTCTGGCCGGTCGTTGTGAAGATTGAGAAGACTCACTATCAGAGGAGTCTCTTCGCCGCGTTCCGGTCGTACGATCCTCCTTGGAAGTGTCGGAGGTATCCGTGTTCCGGTTTCCCGCCGCAGTGTTATCAGGGTCCCAGGGGATGCCCGAAGACGGTGCGGGGCGGACACGCCTTTCCGTGCCCTGTTGAGGCGAGGTGGGCGTCTGTCCCTGGGCCACTGCAGACAAGGCCGCCGCCGCCATCAGGACAAGGAATATAACCACGTTTACGGGTCGCGCCAAGAACGAACTCATGTTTTGCCTTTCAATAAGGACCTCATCATCCGCGCGTTTTCTCTGAATTTCCCCCCGCTCAACGAAAAAACACCTGACTACCTGCAACGCGCTCCCTAGTATACACTAAATATGCCGACCACTGCATGGTCGTCTTACCGACCTATTCCCTGGGCATGTTGTATATCAATTCCTGGTCCTGCTCTTTCCAAAAATAGGAAAACACCACTTCGGTCCGTGAAATGGATTTGATGGCCACGCCGTTTATGGATTCTCCCACTCCTTTAAATTCTCCTCTTGGGTTGCTCGGTACGAGAAATTTTACTTTGTCTCCCACCTGCTGGCGCGTTGCCTTTACCTCGCCCAGCATCCCTGCCAAATCAGGTTTCTCGGGGGGAGGCGGTGGTGGCGGAGGAGGGGGCGGTGGCGGCGGTACCAATTCCTGCCAGACCGTTTCCTTGCCGAGAATGGATGCATTCCATTCGTCAAACTGCCACTCGAAATCATCTTCCGTTTCCTCCGCGGGGCGTATCTCCGTCAGTCGCTGTTCCAGTTCCCTGCGCCGCGATTGAAAGGGATCGTTCAACTGGTTCAGGATGATGGCGGCTACGATACAAATCAGAATGCCGGCCGCGCCTATGTTAAGCAGACGGTCCATTTATACCTCCGCTACTTTGCGAATCAACACATTGGCCACATGTACCAGGGCGCCCATGCCCCGGATTTGAAGGACGGGACACTTAACCTTCACATTCAGGTCCGGCTGGCCGGGCACGGTAAACTGCACCTGGGCGCGATAGATGCTGCCGTCAGCGGTCACTTGCCTGGCTCCTTCAAACAGCACTTCTTCGGATTCCAGCCCTACGGCCAGGGTGACTTCACCCTGCGCGGCGGCGAGATCGATGATCATTTCATAAACCGTGCCCCCGGGCAGACTGCGTGTTAGAAAAGCCATCGCTTCATCGGCCTCGCCCGCGATTTCCACCGCTCCGAGAGCGGTGTCGGCGGGAGCATCCCTGACCCCGGCGCCCGCTGCCTGCCATTCGCTTGCCTTTAACGCAATCCGGCCGACCCCAGACGGGGCGGCCTCTTCTTGCTCGCTTGGACGGGTGGAGGCTCCGTCCGCCACAATACGCGTTATATCCACGCTGGCTCCCACCAAATCACCTTCGGGGGAACGGTTCAGTTCTACGGCGTCGATCCGCAGGGATTGGGGACTTTGTTGCAGGCGTTCCATAAACTCGACAAGATTCGGCAGCGGGCTGGCGGGAATACGGACATTGATCCGATACTCCCGGTATCCTTTGCCGCCCTCGGCCATGTTACCTTTGCCCAGCGAAATTCCCTCCACAAGGTTTCCTTCGCTGTTGGGGTCTTTGACAGGAATCCCGTTCTCGTCGAGGGGCGGCGGCGTATGGCTGGCCAGGCGGTAAATTTCCTGCCGTAACCGATCGTGTATTTCCGCTTCCGTCCAGGCGCTGGAATGCTGGGCGGCAACCTCCGCATACTGGGATTCCACCAGTTCGCGGTGCGCTATTTGCGAAGTATAGGAAACAAGATCTTCTTCCAGGCGCATTATGGTCTGGTCAAGATCATCCATACGCGCCATGGCACGCTGGTAAACGGTCAGCGCCGCCATAACGACCAGCGCGGCCGCCGTGAGTTTAGCCAGGCGTTTTTCACGGTCGGAGAGGCCTTGCCAGAGGCCGAACAATTTCTGCAGGACACTAGCTATCATCCTCATCCTCCAACATGGAAACCTCTATCTGGTAACTGTACACGGGAACATCGCGTTCCAGGGTCTGCTGTTCATACAGGCTGCGGGCCCGCGCGAAAAAGGCCAGGTGACTCTCCGCATTATTACGGATGTTCTGGGTGAACCGGGCCACCTCACTCACCGCCTTGGCGCGCCCCCAGAGGCTGATCCCTTCGTTGCGGTGCAGGCTGATTCGGGAAAAATTAACCTGGCCGTCAGGCGCGGAATCCACAATCCGGGCAATTTGTTCTATAATGGAGCCCTTCCTGTCCACCTGCCTGCGCAGAATGTTCAGCGCTTCCCGTTTTTCTTTGATTCCCTGGGCATTGGGCTCGATTTGGTCAATGCGGGCCTGCAACTCGCGCACAAGCCGGGTACGCTGGTACAGGCCTTGAAAATACAGACCGCTCAACGCCAGTAAAATAACCAATATGAAAAGAAAAGCACGCAGCGTTAACCGCTTGACGCCCTTGATTCGGCGGGCCTCCGTCTCTTTTACGGGAAGAAGATTCACGGAAGGGGGTGCAGCACCGCTGATTTCCTGCAGCGCTCCGAAAAAATCCACCGGAATTCCCGGCAGGGCCGTGCCCTCGCCTTCCAGGAGAGACAAGGCAAAACTGGCCGGCAGGCAGTTCTTGCCGGTACGTTCAGACAAAGACGCGCACAATTTTTCAACGTTGGCATAACTGCAGGCGACATACACGTCTTCGGCGCCCAGACCGTCTGCGGATTCCCTTCGGTAAGCAGCCAAAGAACCGCGCACCTCCGAGGCGAGTTCCTCGGCGCCGCTGGTATCCAACACGCCCGGCCCCTCTGAAAAATCCGGATTTTCTGCGATAGTGCCCCAATCATGGGCGGTGACAATGCCCCGGCTGAAAACGGGAATTCCCTTTTCGAACACGGTGATTTCAATGCCTCCGGCATTGAGATTCACAAGCGCGAAGGCCCCTTTCTCCGGACAGGCCGATGCGACGGCCATCAGGCAGGCCGTACTGAGCAACACTCGCTCCGGGGAAAGGCCTGCGAGTGCAAACAAGCGTATCTGTCGTTCGACCACGTCCAGATGGGCCAGTGCGGCCAACACGTGGGACTCGCCGCTTTCCAACGGATTCAGGACGCATTGGTCTATCACCATTTCATCCAGCGCATAGGGGACGTATTCCTCGGCGCTGAACCGAACCATGCCCGCAATTTCCTCCTTATCATGGGAGGGAAGTGTCAGGAACCGCGTTGTAACATCATAGCGCGGTAGTACAAGATAAATGGTATCTTCTTGAAGCCGATGTTCGGCAACAAAATCGCAAAACGCTTCCGCAAGGACGTCCGGATCTGCCCAGTCCCCCTCCCGGCGCAGCCAGGACACCTCCGAGGCTTTTTTGCCGACAAGCCTGCAGCGCAGGACGGCAATCATTCGCGCATCCACCTGAATAATGCTGATATACGGTGTTTTACGAGCCAAGCGTCTTCTCCTGCCAGTCGAGTATCACCGAAATCCCCTCTTCGAGGGAGATCATGGCTGAACATACGGCACGCACGCGACCTTGCCGCCGCGTGGCCACTCCTGTAATCCTAAAGAATACCGAGGTACAGATGCAATACTGATCCAACGCTTCCCGTGTTGCGCCGGTTACACCAGTTTTATCCGTCAGGTCGTCCATATCCCGAAAACCCAGGTCATCCTCCGTGTAATGTTCCCCATCCGGCCCCGCACGGTAGGCCAGGATGGTATCAATATCGCTGCCTTTCGCTTCCGGAATACACTGGAGGACTGCCGGGGAAGCCGTGTTCACATTGACGCGCCCGCTTCCCCACACGGTCAACAAGTTTTTCAGGCCGGGCATGTCTTCGTCGCCGAACCAGTCTTCATCGTCCACATCGCGAAGGTACCGCAGTTCTTCAATAGCCTGGAACGGCGCCACGCCTTCTTTGTCATGTACTTCCGTGGTGCGGCGCGCCTTGATCTTCCGGACCAGCGGACGACTCATCGCTTCTATGTTTTCCAGCAGTTTCTCATCGCTGGTATTGATGTTGATGTACCGTTCCTCATCCGTAATGACATAAATGACTTCGTCATTTTCAAAATCTTCCGGCTGCTCGAAGTACTCCTCCTCGAACAGGTTCTTGCTGTGGGCCCAGGATTCGCCGAGGTGCGTGCCGCCCTGCAGCTCCGGGGGCAGCAGCATTTGCATGATGCCCCGGTTGTGCATTTCCACAATACCCCGGTCAACGGCGCCGCGGGCCATCATCATCGCTTCGGACTGATTCAGGGCGTAGGCGGCGGCGCGTCGGTCCAGGGCCGCCCGCCGGCCGAAGCCGAGGGTAATCACCGTCAGCATGGCGGTAATCCACAACACGCTGACCAGCACGAAGCCGTTTTTATGTCCCCTAGTCATCGGCACTGAACATTTCCTCCAACTGTTCATTTCGCATCCGTACGGTGGGCGCGCGCATGGGAAGCGTGACCTTGACCTCGTATTCCTGGTCCTCCACATCCGGATTGCGGAACGTCATCCGCAGTTCGACTCCCTGGGGAAGCCCCCAGAGCGGCCGGTGCCGTTCGCTGTAGACCGGCGGCACTTTTACCGGGGGCTCGTCCGGAAACTGGTCCTGGGGCAGGGGCACCCAGATATAGGTAATTTTGAAGTCAACCACATTATCCGCCACCACGGATTCATATTCTCTTGCCAGTTTGATGCGGGACCGGTCTATGTCATCGGCGCTGGTCGGGCGCTTGGGCAAGGCCGTTTCAACAAGCGCCTCCTCGCGCTCCAGGGTGTTCTTGTTACGGTTGTAGAAATACCTGACGCGCATGAGTCGGCGCCCTTCGCCTTCTTCCAAATCCATGGGCTGGGCGAGAACAAACATGACTATTTCTTTTTCATCGCCTTCAAACAAGTGACTTGCACGGCCGACAATGTTGTTGTATTCCCGGGCGAACAGGGTAACGGCGTTCCGGGCCTCCAGGTACAGGTCCGTGCCGGTTTCGGCGAGATTCCACGTCCGCAGTGATGCGTGGGTCAGCGTATACACGGAGGACATCACGATACTCAGCAGGGCCGTGGCGACCAGCAATTCGATCAGGGTGAAACCCGCGCGGGCCCATGCCCCGGAAGGCGTCTCCTGAACGCGGACGCCGCTCATAATTCTCCCTCCGGCAGCCAGATAAGGTCAGGCCGCAGCAGGGTTTCTCCCCGCGCCTCGAATTCCGCGCCGCCGCGCTGCCAGGTCACCCTGACCCTCAGCATGCCCATATAATCCAGAAAATTATCCTCAAAGTGCTGGCGCGCTTCAGGGGGAAGGCTGGCGGCTCGTTCGGGAAGGGGAATATCGACCCGCTCGATTTCCCATTCATAGGCGTAGGCTTCATAGGGGGGCGGGAACTGGCCGGACCCGGAACCCTCCGGTTGCTGGAACAGCAGCGCCTGTTCCCCCGCGACCTGTTCGAGAAGAAAGCGCGCCGTGGTGTAGTCCTGTGCCTGCGCCCGGGTAAGAATCGCCTGGCGCAACGCGCCCTGAATCACCAGGGTGCTCAGGCTGAGCACCCCCATGGCCACCACCGTTTCAACAAAAATATAGCCCGTCTTTCGCCTATACATCAACGGCGCTCCTCCATCCTCACCTTGCCCAGGGGGCCTTCCACCTCCAGTACGAAACGGGAACCGCGCCGCCGGACATCCCGCAGGCGTATGGTCGCTTTATCGCTGGCGCCGCTGGGAAGGCAGGCGATGAAATAATCCCGCGTCCGGGCGTCGCGCCGGGCGTCAATTCGCTGCAGAGCCAGAAATTCCGGCAGTTTTTGTGCTTCCCCGAAAAGGGTGCCTACCGGCTCAAATACTTTCTCCTCTTGCTCGTTCAAGCCCGCCAGGTATTCCAAACGATAGCTGTTCTCCTTCACATTGAATAAAATCCGGTATTCCCGCGACTCCCGCACGGCCATCTCCTGAGCATACCGGATGGCGGAGATCAGGTCGTTGCGCGCATTGCGCATGCGGATGCCGTTCATGGAGGAAACATAGACGGGCATGATACCCATGGAAATGGCCGCCAGGATGATAATCACCACCAGCAGTTCCAAAAGCGTAAAAGCGGACCGCCCGCGCGGGATATGTTGAAAAGCAAACATCACGGCATAACTTCCGGGCGTTCACAGGCGAAACAGGCGGGTGAACCGGTTTATGGCATGGGCGATGAGGACGTTACATCATCTTCATTATCGGGAATCCCGTCGGGACCTGCGGAATAAATCTGGTAGTCCGCCAGCATGACATCCGTCGGGGGCTTGTAGGAATACTGGTTTCCCCAGGGATCCGGACGCAACTCACGCACATAGCGCCGCTTTCCGGTCACCAGATCTTCCAGAGTGTTGGGATATTGGTCATTGTTATCCAGGGCATACAGGTCCACCTGTGTGCTCAGGGTGGCGATATCGCCTTTGGCCGCCCGTATTTGCGCTTCCTGCACCCGGCCGCTGTAATTCGCGGTAATCATACCCGCCAGAATACCGATGATCACCGTCACCAAAATCAATTCTATCAGGGTAAAGCCTTTTGTCGCGTTCATATCATTTCTCCACGAAGGGCAATTATTCTACAACACCCAAATTATCCACTAAGGTAACGATATTCCCCAGTTTCTATATGACACCCCTGTATTGTACCGTTTATCGCTGTAAAATTCATCTTAACGCGAGAATCCACGCCTGCGCCCGGAGTTTTCAGGGCCGCCGCCAGTTTGCATTGAATCGCATAAAAAAGGGATACTAAGGCTGACGATTGACTGTTTTATTCACCGTCCGTCGGAAATCCTTCCGGCAAGAACATCAACGATAACTTGAATGGAGATATTTTCATGGCTGTAATGAATCCGGGGCCCATTGCCTATTTTGAGGGCGCCTATGTGCCTGTTGAAGAGGCGAAAATCAGCGTGATGACCCACGCGTTTAATTATGGTACGGGAATTTTCGAGGGAATTCGGGGTTATTACAACGCCGAAGAAGACAATGTGCTCGTATTCCGGCTGGCCGAACATGTGGACCGCATGATGCGCAATTCCAACGTAATGTGCATGGAAATCCCCGAGGACCGCGCCGCCATTGAAACCATCTGCCTGGAACTCATCCGGCGCAGCGGGTTCAAGGAAGGGGTCTATCTGCGGCCCATCATCTACAAGAGTGACCTCTCCCTCGGTCCCACGGTAAAAGGCGTCACATCGAAGCTTTGCTGTTATCTCATCAAACTCGGTGAATACTGTGATATCACCTCCGGCCTGAACGTGGCCGTCACCTCCTGGCGGCGCCTGTCGGACAATGCCATTCCCACCCGGCTGAAATCCACCGGCAGTTACATCAACTCCTCCCTCGCCGCCTCTGAAGCGAAGATGGCTGGATTCGATGAAGCCGTGTTTCTCCGCGAAGACGGTTCCGTGGCCGAGGGTAGCGCCATGAACCTCTTTATCGTTCATCAGGGCCAGCTCATCACAACCCCGGTGAGTTCCGATATCCTCGTGGGGATTACGCGCAATACCATTCTGCAGATTGCCCGGGAAAAACTGCATCTGGACGTAGTGGAAAGGCCCATTGCCCGGACGGAATTGTATGTGTGCGATGAAATGTTCTTTACCGGGACCGGCGC
>JAKJCY010000131.1 GCA_022706235.1 Candidatus Hydrogenedentota bacterium
ACGAAAACCACTTCGAGTAGATTTTTCCGTGAGGCAACGAATACCGTTTCGAGTAGATTTTTCCGTGAGGCAACAGGGTACTTTTTGCGCTGTTTTGCAATACCCGCGTTTTTAATCAATCACCATATCTCATTATATTTTACTTTTTTTTGGATATACCTACAGAAGTTGACGCTTACCAGACGTTATATACATGCGCTAAAATACTTTAAAAAGAAACCGCGGGAAAGGCAACAGTCTTTCCCGCGTATACGTATAATATCAGCGATTTACGGACAGCAAGTGACACACCTGGGCCGGCAGAAAATGCGTTTCAGGCGGCAGATGGGCCCGCACCAGGTCTTGCAGCATACAGGAGCGCACACGACAGGCCTAGCGCAGCAGCATGGAGCCACTACGACCGGCTTGGGCATGCATACGGGTCGGCATACCGGCGCGCAAACAGGTGTACACACCGGCACGGCAGGAGCGCACACGGGCTTGCAAACCGGCGCACAGACGGGCTGCGCAGCCACAAAACAGGTTTGGGCGCTTACACTCCCAGCCAAGAGGAGGACACCGAGCACCAAGACTAACATGGACTTCTTCATACCGTACTCCTTTCTTTAGGATTTTCCACTTCCGCGGATGTCGAAACCATCCTCAGGCAGCCCTATACCTGCATCAAGTTGATTTCAACGGATTCCGCACCTTCACAACGTACTCTCAAAAGCCCTATGCTTTATTAAGTCTTGAACGCAGGGCAAAGAACTGACACCAAAAGGAAACGACCGCCAATACGCCGCCCACCGAAGGCTCTTTCCCCTTACTCCATGGAGAACTCCAGTTAGCCCAAGCATCTTCCCTTGCCCTTCCATAAACACTCAACTTTTCGGGGGTACCTTCATTTCACACTTACAACGATATTCGAAGGTACCCAGAACCTTTACCCGCATGCTTGGATTATAACGGTTGAAAAGAAAAAAGTCAAGGCAAATTTAACACGAATCTTTCCACCCAAAATCATTATTCAAGAAGAATACAGGGATGTCTTATTGGATGCCAACAATTCTACCGTTTCAAATATAAAACTGAAAGGGACACATCCCTCGTAAAAATGCCGGGGAATTCACTAAGAATCGTTATAGAAGCGATTCTTTCAATCCATCCTGTGGAAAGAATTATGTTTGCATTTTTATAAGCATACGATTATGATGTCACTGTCAAAGGATAAAGAACATGCAAACGGAACCACCGCCTTCATCCGATTCTCTTCAAGCAAGGCTTGACTTGCACTCGTCTCCTGCCGACCCGACACTGTGCTTCCACGAAGAAGGAATGAAAGTGCGCTGCCTGTCATGCGCCCACCGCTGCCTGGTAAGCCCGGGGAACCGGGGAATTTGCCGCATGCGCTATAACCGTGATGGCGTGCTATACGCTCCATCGGGTTACGTGGCCGGGCTTCAGATAGACCCCATGGAGAAAAAACCATTTTATCATGTCACCCCGGGCGGCCGCGTTCTTTCCTTCGGCATGCTTGGCTGCAATTTTCATTGCGACTTCTGCCAAAACTGGGTCAGCAGCCAGGCCCTGCGCGACCCGCGCGCCCTCTCGGGTTTTACGCCCTGCACCGCCGATTCCCTGGTTGAATTTGCGTTGAAACATCATTTACCCACGCTAGTGAGTACCTATAATGAACCCTTCATTACCGCGGACTGGGCGGCCCGGGTATTTGAGCGTGCAAAAGGACACCGATTGCTCTGCGGCTTTGTCAGCAACGGCTACGCTACGCCGGAGGTCCTGGAATATCTTCATCCTTTCATGGACTTCTGTAATGTGGACCTGAAGTGCTTTTCCGAAGCAGGATACAGCCGGTTGGGAGGTCGTTTAAAACCGGTTTTAGACAGCATAGAGCATCTATTCATTTCCGGTTGCTGGGTGGAAATTGTCACGCTGATCGTTCCCGGCTTTAATGATACGCCTGAAGAACTCCGGAACGCTGCGGCCTTCCTGGCCGCCCTGTCCAGGGAAATCCCCTGGCATGTTACCGCCTTTTATCCCACCTATAAGAGGACAGCGGCCACCCCCACACCACCAAGACTGCTTGAACGGGCATGGAATATCGGAAAAGAAGCGGGGTTGCATTATGTCTATACGGGAAACATGGGAGGCGAAATGGGACACTGTGAAAACACCTTTTGTCCTCACTGCGGGGACCTGCTCATACAACGACGGGGTTTCCATCTGCTCCAGAACCGTATAACACACGAAACCTGCCCCCGTTGTGGCAGCCTCATCGCGGGACGCCTGCTTGACACACCTACCCCTTAAAGGGAGCAGACCGGGCGCAGCGAATTTGAAATTACACCAGCGAATGCGCCACAATGATAACTTCCCCGAAACAAACCTGACAACTATAAATGCTCCATACCCGATCGGCGTCCAAGCCAAAGTAAAGGCCGCGTCCGATTTTCCTAAATCCAGGAAATACTCCAACCATGAATAAACCTGCTTTTGAACCGGTACCCTCCCCCTTTTCTTTTTCGGAGGCCGAGGGCAAAGTCCGATCTTTCTGGAAATCGGCGCAAGTCTATCACCGGAGCCTTTCCAAGCGCGAAGGTGCGTCCCGATTTGTGTTTTATGAAGGGCCGCCCACCGCGAACGGATTGCCCCACCCCGGCCACTGCCTCACCCGCACCATCAAGGATATCTTTCCCCGATATAAAACCATGGACGGATTCCTCTGCGAGCGCAAAGCGGGTTGGGACACGCACGGCCTACCGGTTGAAATTGAGGTATGCAAGGAATTGGGCATAATCGAGGGAGGCAAAGCGGCCATTGAGGCCTTCGGTATTGAAAAATTCAACCGGGCTTGCCTGGAATCGGTATTTCGCTATCAGCATGAATGGGAGGAAATGACGGACCTTATCGGGTTCTGGGTAGACCTCGACCGCGCCTATATCACCTATCATCAGCCTTATGTGGAAAGTGTATGGTGGTCCCTGAAACAGCTTTTTGACAAGGGCCTGCTCTACCAGGGACACAAAGTGGTCTGGTGGTGGGCCCAGGGCGGCACGGCCCTCAGCGCGGGCGAAGTCGGGGAAGGTTACCGGGATACCGATGACCCTTCCATCACCGTACGGCTGCCCATGGATGACGATGCCAAAGCGCATTTCGGGCTCGAGGAAAAAAAAGCTTCATTCCTCATTTGGACAACCACCCCCTGGACGTTATCCAGCAACTGTGCGGCATGTGTGAGTGCGGAGATAGACTATGTCCTGACGCGGGTGTCACCCGAAAACGGCGAGGACGAATACCTGGTACTCGCTGAAGCGCTTGCGGAGACCAATCTCGGTAAAACGCCTGACATCATAAGGCGCTTCAAAGGGACTGAACTCGTTGGGCTTCATTATCAGCCTCTCTTCAACTACGATATCCCGGTCGATGTGTTGACCGGCCAACCCTCTGATAAACACTGGGTCATTATTGCCGGGGATTTTGTAGATCTTTCCACGGGAACCGGTATTGTTCACATCGCCCCCGCATTTGGCGAGGACGACTACCGCATCTGTCGCGAGCAGGGGATTGGTTTCCTGTGCTTTGTAAACCCGGACGGCGCTTTCGACAGCCGGGTTACCGATACGGACCCTTATGATGACAAACCGTTCGCAGGCCAATTCTGCAAGCATGCCGACAAAGCGATTATCCGGTTGCTCAAGGAGCGCGGCCTCATGCTGCGCCACGAACAAATCCGCCATTCCTATCCATTCTGTCCGCGAGCGGAACAGGACCCGCTGATTCAGTATGCACGCCGAAGCTGGTTCATCCGCACCTCGGATTTCCGCAAGGCTTTCCTGGAAAATAACCAGCATATCCAATGGCAGCCTGAACATATCCGTGATGGCCGTTTCGGCAATTTCCTTGAGGGCAATGTGGACTGGGCCCTGTCTCGGGAACGGTACTGGGGCACCCCGCTGCCGGTCTGGGTTTGCGAAAAGACCGGGTACCAGGAATGTATCGGCTCCTACGCAGAACTGCTTGCAAAACCTGGGGTGGAAGGGCTGGAGATTTGGGAGCAGGCCAAGGCGGAACGCCCTGGATTGAGCGAACATTTGAAGGTGCACAAGCCTTATATCGATGCGATTACCTATCAGAGCCCACAGGATCCTTCTGCCAGGATGCGGCGGGTGAGCGAAGTCATCGACGTATGGTATGACTCCGGCGCCATGCCCTTCGCCCAGTGGGGATATCCCCATGCGCCGGGTTCAAAGGAACTTTTCGAACAGAATTTTCCCGCCGATTTCATCAGCGAAGGCATTGATCAGACCCGGGGTTGGTTCTATGCGCTGCTGGCCATCAGCACGCTCGTCTTCGAAAAACCGCTGCCAAGGCCTTTCCGAAATTGCATCTGCCTTGGCCTGGTACACGGAGAAGACGGGCTGAAGTTGTCAAAGCGCCTGAAAAACTACAAGGATCCCAAGGAACTGTTCGACAAGCATAGCGCCGATGCCCTGCGCTGGAGCCTCATGGCTAAAAATCCTCCGACCACGGCCAACCGCCTGACGGAACGTACTGTTGAAGAGGCCCAGCGCGAAATCCTGCTGCGATGGTACAATGTATATAGTTTTTTTGTGATTTACGCCAACCTGGATGGCTTTTCACCGGTCGGTGCACCCGAACAACTGTTGGAGGCACTGGGCTGCGAACTAACCCGGTCTGAATTCATCCAGGCCGGCCGGGATGAGTTTAATAGCCGCATTTCGGAAACCCCGGGGTATCGGCCGCATGGTCAGCGAAGCGAGCTGGACCGTTGGATTCTCAGCGAACTGGGGAGGGTCACCCTGGACTGCCGGGCAGCATTGGACAATTATGAAACCTACCCGGCGACACGCGGACTTTCCGCATTCCTTGACGGACTGTCCAATTGGTATGTGCGCCGCAGCCGGGCGCGTTTCTGGGCCAGCGAGTGGACGCAAGACAAGGCGGACGCCTATTGGACACTTTATGAATGCCTGCTCAAATTCGGCCAATTGATGGCGCCGTTCACGCCCTTCTTCGCGGAAGTTACCTGGCAGAACCTGACATCCGTCCTGTCCGGAGCCCCGGCAAGCATTCACCTGTCACCCTTTCCCCGTGCCGAGGCGTCCGCGGTGGATACTGGCCTTATCGCAGCTATGGCCGCCGTGCGGGATGCCGTTAACCTGGGCCTCAGTGCCCGACGCGGCGTCAACATCAAAGTGCGGCAACCCCTTGGTTTATGCCGCATCATGGTGGCGAACCGGGGTATTCGGAACGCTCTCGATAACAATTCGGGCCTCCTTCTGGAAGAGCTGAACATCAAGGAACTCGAATTCGCCGATAACCCCGAGGCGTATGTTACCTACGAAGTCAAACCGCATTTCAAGGTGCTTGGCCCCCGTTTCGGCGCCCGGGTCAAAGAAATCGCCGGGGTATTGGCCGGGAGTAACGGCGCGGAACTATTCTCACAATTACAACGGGAACACGCCATTACCCTTTCCCTTGGGCAGGAAACTGTGCGCCTCTCCGAGGAAGAAGTGGACGTGCGCATGCAGGCGAAGGACGGTTTCACAGCGGCTCAGGGTCAAAACATGGTCGTAGTCTTGTCTACGAGCATCACGGAAGAGTTGCGCCAGGAGGGATGGGCCCGCGAATTCATTCGGGGGGTACAGGACCTTCGCAAGGAACATAATCTCCCCTATGACGCCCGTATCCGCCTGGTTATCGCAACGAACGACGCAGTGCTTAAAGACGCCCTGCAACGCTTTGAAAACGTCATCGCGGGCGAGGTTCTCGCATCCGCCTGTGCCTATGACGGCCCGGTAACGGAAAACGCCCGTGAAGTTAATATAGATGGCATGAAGGCATCCGTGAATATCATCGTTGCGGAGTAGTCTTTTTTTTTCCGCTAACGCCACGCATTATCCGTATGGTTTCAATCCATATCCCCTTATTCTTTACGCGCCACCAGGCATCTCCCCGGCTTCCCGGTTGCTGAAACTGTCCGTGTGCTTTTCCGCACTTCCGCCCTTTTGCATCTATCCGATCCCCGGGTTGACATGGGGCACTTTCCGCCACAAAACAATTATCCCCGCAGCGGAAAACCGCTGCGGGGACCTATATTCATCTTAGGTGATTAACGAAACTTGTTGCTTAGAAAGCGATTTCCGTTTCCAGGAACAAGTAGTCGTAGTCGTCGTCGACGCCGCCAGCCCAAGACTGCAGGCCGTTCCAAACGATCGGGGCGAAAGCGAGGCCGTCGCCACCGAAGAAGTGGGCATAACCGGCACGAACGACCAAATCTTCACTGTAGTAGTACTCGCCATAGAGGCCAACTTCCCAGCCAAGATCGTCATCCGCATTCCAGACTTCCTGATCGACCTGAAGGTAAGAACCCACCAGTTTCATCTCCAACGCTTCGGTCAGCAGCGCTTGGATACCAAGGGAGTATACAAACACATTGGACAGCTGGCCATTGTTGAAGGTGAAGTCATCCAGGAATTCGCTGTACTGGATGTTGGAGAACAGACGGTTGAACGGCAGGGTGCGGTCATTGCTCCAACGGGCGTCATCCGGCTCACCGCCGCCGAGATAGGCAAAGCGCGCAAAAATGCGGGGTTGCAGAGAGGCGTCGAAGGTATAACCGGCTTCAAGGTTCACGGCAAATTCGTCGAAATCAACGTCAGCTTCACCAAAGGGAAGCGGGCAGGCAGAGGGGACATCATCCACATCGCCAAACTGATACGCCGCTTCAAGTTCGAAATCAAACCCACCAATTACGCCAGCTCCGCGGAGGCCAACGGTGTGCAGGTCAACGGTCGTCCCGCCGGCCATACCGCCCAGATACCCTTCATCATCCCGGACAAACATCCAGTACGCATCCAGAGTAACATCATCGATACCGAGATAGCTGCCATACAAGGCGTAGAAGTCGATATCATCTTCGCCGAAATCGCCAAGGTTTTCGACCAGCTTGGCTGCGATGGCATCCAGGGAGACCACGTCATTGGCGAAGGTCACGCGCAGGGCGTCAAAGGACAGGCCATAGAACAGGGAAGAGGCATCGTTAACGCCAACGAGGAACTGGTTGCCCAGGGCGATTTCCTGGCGGCCGACACGGACCGTCAGCGGAGTATCCCACATATTCCGGGCTTCAATATAGGCCTGATACAGTTCTACATTGTCGGTGCCGCGGAAATCATTGCCGCACAGATACCAGGAACGAAAATCTTCGCCCCAAATATCATAAGAATCGAGTTCAACGAAGGCGCTCACTTCCTGTGTGAAATCAGCTTTCACATTCAGGCGGGTGCGCTGTTCGATGAAGCTCATATCCGGAAGACTGTCGTCAAGATTGAAGTAGTTGGCGCGGATGCGCAGGTTGCCGCCGATTTCGACATTCTGCAGTTCGGCACCAGCGATGCCAGCCAAGGTCGCGATCAGAGCGACCGCAAGCAGTGTTCTAAAACTCATGTGTAACATCTCCTAAAAATATAGTTGGTTTTCACCGCATCGGCTCATTAATACGGACCACACATTGCAGCCGCATTTGTATTATCCCTCCATGGGAAATACGACCGATGCTTTAAACGTATTGTAAATCCGCGTTCTGGCGCACAAAGCGTTTATTGGCGTTCGCCTCAATCATCCCTCCTTTCGGCTTGTGAGTATGCACCTTACGCAATACGATATCATGAGATTAAACTTTGTAAACACATTCCTTACGGAGGCTTCCCGTATCTTTCAGGTAGGATTCCTCCACCGTCAATAGCGCGAGTATAGCACAAAAGGTCCTCCATGTCAAGCGTTTTTTTGGATAGGTTGTATTTAAATTTACGTTTGGCAAACATTTATACCATATATAGGCTTTTCCCCTCCCCCCCCCTTAATCAGGGTTATTAAGAATCCACCGAACGCCTCTTGACTCATATCTATGACGCGTTAGATGAACATCTTTACTATTCAAAAGGCGCGGGAAATATCTCTTCAGATTTACAAAAACGTGACTCCTCTGGTTGCGTCCGCCCGTGAAACTTCGCTATGATAATCAAGTATTCTCCCTAACCAGTGCCGTCGGCCCCTCCTATGAGGTCCAGCGTCCTGCTGGCGGGAAGGTATCGAGTTCCCGTTGCTAAACTCTTCTGGAACAAGGGTATAACGCGAGAAAGTCCTCTAGATATAGGGGGAAATTCGATTCTGTGAGCAAACAAAATAATAAAAGGAACTGTAGATGTCTCTATCATGGTTTTTAACCCCGCCCCGGATTGTCCCTCCTTTGGAACCCAGTTTCAGGCCACCCGTACTCGCAAACCGCGCATTCTCAGGAGCGGTAAAGGCAGCGGGCGGCGGTGTACCCCTTATTCTGGCCTTGGAACGGGGTGATGGTTCGGTATCCTGCTTTGAGACCCGGGTATTTCGCGATGGACATCCCCAAAGTGCCGCAAACAACCTTTATGTGGAGCGTTTATTAAAATTCCTGCTGTGGCAACGCGGTGCATGCCGTGTTCATGTGGGCGGCCCGCGTTCCGTGGGCGCCTATCTACAGGAATGCTATCAACCAAACGGATTACGTGCCTTTGATTATCGGTTCATGGGTGAATCCGTTTATGAAAAGCCATTCAGCGTGGTCTCTTGCGCTGCGGAAGATGTCCCCGTCGAAAAGGAGTCTTCCGTTTCCCTGGGCCGGCACTTGGAAGGTTGCCGCATCGGCTTTGACCTGGGTGCGTCAGACCGCAAAGCGAGTGCCGTTATTGACGGCGAAGCGGTTTACAGCGAAGAGGTGGTCTGGGAACCGGCAAAACATGCGGATCCGTCCTATCATTTTAATGAAGTCATGACGGGCATCAAGACGGCGGCATCCAAAATGCCGCGTCTGGACGCCATCGGCGGCAGCGCCGCCGGTGTTTACGTAAACAACCGGGCCATGGTAGCCTCTCTTTTCCGAGGGGTGCCCAAAGAGCGCTTTCATGACGTCCATGATATGTTTTTACGAATCGGCCGCGAGATGGGTGTTCCCCTGACCATTGTGAACGACGGCGAAGTGACCGCGTTGGCCGGATCCATGTCGCTGGGGGACAATGGCGTCCTCGGGGTGGCGTTAGGCAGCAGCGAAGCGGGCGGGTATGTTAACCTGGAAGGCAATATCACCGGATGGCTGAACGAACTGGCCTTCTGTCCTGTGGATTATAATCCCGAAGCAACCGTGGAAGATTGGTCGCGTGATTATGGTGTAGGCGCTTCCTATTTCTCCCAGCAATGCGTTTTTCGTCTCGCCCCCAAGGTGGGTCTTGAACTCCCCCAGGAGGTAACGCTGGCGGAGAAGCTCAAACTGGTGCAGGACAAGTTGGCGTCGGGCGATAAAAACGCGCGAGCCATATGGGAAACGATGGGTGTATTCCTTGGATATACCCTGGCCCATTATGCGGATTTTTATGAGATCAAGCATGCACTCATCCTGGGGCGCTGCACGTCTGGCATCGGCGGCGACCTGTTGCTCGAAGGAGCAACCTCAGTACTCCGGAAGGAATTTCCAGAAGTCGGGGAACGCATGCGCATCCAGCTCCCGGATGAAAAAAGCCGGCGTGTTGGCCAGTCCATTGCCGCAGCCAGTTTGCCCGTACTCCGGTAACGTTTCCGCTCTGCGGATACTGTGCCATGAAAGGACCGGTATTCTGAAAAAGATAATTTCAGAAGATAAACCTGTTTCCATGGTTTATTTATCCTTGGGTAGCAACTTGGGCGACCGTGCAAAAATGTTGCGACAGGCCATTGCCACACTTAATAATTTATCTCAGCTTCGGGTACTAAGAAGTTCTGCAATCTATGAGACAGAACCATGGGACTTGACCTCGCAGCCAAAATTTCTTAATATAGTAGTGGAGATTGAGACGGCTCTGGAGCCGCTTGAACTCTTGAATACCGTGAAAACCATGGAACTGCGGCTCGGCCGTAAAGTCAGCCGACGATGGGGCCCACGGTGTATTGATATCGATTTAGTTCTTTGGGGCGCGAAAGTGCTGCACACCTCCGCCCTGACGTTGCCTCATGAACGGTTTCGGGAACGGGCGTTTGTTTTGACGCCTTTCGCGGAGCTGGCACCGGAGGCGGTCGACCCGGAAACGGGGTTGACCGTAGCCGAACTCGCAGGACGGCTTGATACGACAGGGTTGGTACGCTTCGCGGATCCCATATGCTCTTGAACCGCTCCGCTTGGAGCCCAACAGGGACCGGGACGGATTCGTCACGGTTCGAGAAAGCGAGTGTTATGCCTGTAAGTGCTGTCACCTTCCGTGAACGCAAAGAACGGGGCGAGAAGATTGCCGTATTAACGGCGTATGATATGCCTACGGCCGCACTGATAGATGAGGCGGGCGTGGATGCCATCCTTGTGGGGGATTCCCTCGGTAATGTCGTTGCGGGAATGGAAAACACCCTGGGCGTGACCATGGACATGATGTTGCATCATGTAAAGATGGTGCGCACGGGTGTCAAACACGCCCTGCTTATCGCCGACATGCCTTTCCTTTCCTACCAGGTCAGTGTGACCGAGGCGGTCCGCAACGCGGGCAGGCTGGTTTCCGAGGGCGGCGCCCAGGCCGTCAAACTCGAAGGACCGGTCTCCAGATTCGGCGACGTCATCAGTGCGATTCTGCGTGCCAGTATTCCCGTGATGGGCCATCTCGGGCTTACCCCCCAGTCCATACACCAGATTGGCGGCTATAAAGTGCAAGGCAGGGACGAGGCTTCCGCCCGGCGCCTGCGGGAAGATGCCCTGCAACTCCAGGAAGCGGGTTGCTTTGCTGCGGTTCTGGAATGCGTTCCCGCGCCCCTCGCCACGGAGATTTCCCAAAGCCTCACTATTCCCACCATCGGCATCGGCGCGGGACCGGGTTGCGACGGCCAGGTCCTGGTCTGCCATGACCTGTTGGGCTGGGGTAAGACCCGCTTTACCAAGACCTATGCCGATGCGCGCGGCGTAATGCGCGGCGCTTTTGAAACCTATGTACGCGAAGTAAAAGAAAACACCTTCCCTGGACCGGAGCACGGTTACGAATGAAACAGATTCAACATGCTGATGACATGCGGTTCTGGGCGGATGAGCAGCGCAGTCTTCACAAGACCATCGGGTTTGTGCCGACCATGGGGGCCCTGCACACGGGCCATCTCAGCCTTGCCGAGGCTGCGGTTCGGGACAACGACCTTGGCGTGGCCAGTATTTTTGTAAACCCGACGCAATTTGCCCCCCTTGAAGATTTCGACCAGTATCCCCGCCCCCTGGAGGAGGACCTGGCCAAACTCGAGACGGCAGGGATTGCCGCCGTATATATGCCCACGGCAGCCGAGATGTATCCCCGTAACTTCTCCACCTACATCGACGTGGAACAAGTTAGCCAGGGCTTGTGCGGCGGCAGCCGCCCCCATTTCTTCCGGGGCGTTGCCACGGTTGTCACAAAGTTATTCAACGCGGTAAAACCGCACCGTGCTTATTTTGGTCAAAAAGATGCGCAACAATGCGCCGTAATCAAGCGCATGGTACGTGACCTGGACATGGGCATTGAAATCGTCGAGATGCCCATCGTGCGGGAACCTGACGGACTTGCCATGAGTTCCCGCAACGTTTATCTGACCGCCGAAGACCGGAAGCGCGCTTTATGCCTCTCCCGGGCGTTGTTTGACGCAGAAAAGAAACTGCGGAACGGCGAACGCGATGGAGGCGTTTTAGTGCAAGGCGTGCGCGACGCCATGCGCAACGTGGAGATAGATTACGTGGCCCTGGTGGATGCGGAAACCATGCAGCCCATCCGGGAACCCATACGTCCCGTGGTTCTGGCCGTGGCGGCCTTCCTGCCCACGGCGCGATTGATCGACAATATCAAGTTTGATCCGAACACCGATGATGCCGGTTCTCAAACAGGTTCCGGGCGCTAGAGGAGACCCCTAATCCATGCTGCTGACAATGATGAAAAGCAAAATCCACCGGGCGACCATCACCCAGGCCGACCTCAACTACCAGGGGAGCCTCACCCTGGACCGTGATTTAATGGACGCCGCCCACATGACGGCATATGAACAGGTGCATGTATTGAACATCAATACGGGCGACCGGTTCGTCACCTATATTATTGGAGGAGAACGGGGCAGCGGCACCGTTTGCCTGAACGGCGCGGCGGCACGGCTCGGCCATCCCGGCGATTTGATTATCGCCATCACCTACGCCCAGATGGATACAACGGAAGCGGCCAAACATAAGCCCATCATGGTGCATGTGGACGGAAAAAACCATATCACGGAAATGGCGTAAAGGATACCCGGCTTTGGCTTCACACCAGTCTGAAACGACGCGGGCCAACCTTGCCTTTTTTCTGCTGGGGGGTGTTCACAACCTTATGCATTACAGG